>JBDTUL010000524.1:0-4638 GCA_040007735.1 Gammaproteobacteria bacterium
CCGTCATTGAGCGTCTCTTAAGTGGTGTCGGCCTCGAGGATGACTCCCCTTGGGGCGATCTGCATGGCAAGCCGCTGGGAAAGCGCGGGCTGGCCTCGATGCTGTCGAAGTACGCGGTCAGGCCCGTAAAGGTGAACGTCCAAGGCGTCTCGCTGCAAGGTTATCGCCGAGAACACCTCTGGGATGCATGGGTGCGCTATCTCCCCTCTCTGGATGCCGCACGTCCGGAACATCCGGAACCTTCGGCGTTCTCGGCCGAGAAATCGGTTCCGGATGTTCCGGATGTTCCGGAGATTCAGAGGGGGGAGGGAGCCAAGGCACATTCCGTAAATGGTGTCGCTTCAGATGCGGAGCTTTTCTAAGTGTCGACCCTCGCGCAGCTTCGCGAACTAGGACTTACGCTCTCCGCAGTCGGGGACGTACTCACCGTTGAACCGCGCTCCACCATCACGGACAAGTTGCGGGCCACCATACGGGCGGCGAAGGCCGGCATCCTTCGCGAACTGGCCGACGAGGTCCCTGTTCTGCCTCCGCCGCTCCCATGGGGTCTTTCCGAAGTGCTCGCCATCCTCGCTGCGAACCCGAACGTTCACCGCACCTTCGTCAATCAATACGAAGGCGAAACCGTCGTGCTGACCCTTGCGGTGCGTGGCGTCGGGACGTGCGCGCTGGTGATTCCACGAAGCCGTTTCGACGCCGACAGTCTGGCCGAGTACGACGCGCTGGCAGCCTGCGTCCTGAACGGTGGATCGGCGTCATGATTGATGCATTAATCGCCGGCCGCATCCACGGGGTTCCGGCAGAGCGCGAGGAAAGGAACGGCAACCTGCTCGCGATGGCGAAGGTGCGCGTCTCTAATTCCGGGGGTGAAGCGATCTTTGTCATCGCTTTCGCGGAACCTGCTGTTCTCGCGCTCCTCGCTCTCTCTCTGAAGGCGATAGCGTGGCGCTCTCCGGAGAACTGACACCTCAGGTCTGAACAGATCGCGAGGGCACAGTGCACCCCCTGCTCGATCTGCTCGCGTATGCAGTGCAGACGGCATATCACGTCACATGCCCCCGACAGGCTGTGCTCGGGGAAGAGTCGGATATGCCGGTTTTATCAAAGGAAGCGCGCGTGATATGCGTACATACGATGGAAAGACTTTTGAGCGCATCCAGCGGATGTGATGTGAGCGAGCTCGAGTACACAGGGCCGGCGCCGACGACGCGGTCACGTCGTTGGTCACCGGCCAGCAAGCAACAAGCGGTAACGATCTATGTGCAAACCGCGTCACTCGAGCGGGCCGCTGCAGAGAGCGGCATTCCTCGTTCCACAATCTCCGCCTGGAAACTGCGCGAGCCGAATTGGTGGAAGTCGGAATGCGAGAAAGCGCGCGCGACGTTGCGAGGGGGAGCCCCGGTGCAGCGCCGGGCGACTCCAGCGGTTCGAGATGCTTCGCTTGGTCAGCTCGCGGATCATGCGCAGTTGGCGGTGCTTCAACGCATTCGAGAGAACTGCCGAGCGGCCCTTAGAGTGCACACCAGGCAAGATGGCGCGCCTGACGAACGACTGCTAGAGAAATCCGTCGCAGAAAGCGCGAGCATCAAGCCGGCGCCTCCCCCTACTGGCGCATCAGACGTTGCAAGTGCCGTCGCTGCCGCGAGGCTAACGATCCTAGGCCGGCTGCGCAAAGACCATGCCGCTATAACTCAAGTCATTCGTCAACGGTGGGACCGCGGCGAACGCGTTCTGCCCGATGACTTCGCGCGTTGCCAGAAGCTCGAGCTCGTTATCGAAAAAATGAGTGGCAAATCCTGAGAGACGTCAGCTTGGGAATCGAAGCGGTCCGGGCTGGTCAATATCGATCCGCTCGAGCAGCGAGTTCTCCCTGCCCGGGCCGCGAATTAAAGTCCTTCGCGCTCGAACCCATGCAACGGTTGCGCAACGGCGCGACCACGCCAGTCGCAATGGGGCGCCTCCTGCGCTTTTTGCAATCCAGACGCATCAGCGTATGCCCTTCCTCGGCCAGAGCACGCTCGTTAGAGCATAACCTGCTGAATAGCCTAGGCAGGCGGCAGAGAACAAAGCGCCATACCCTTGTTCAGACCCTGTGGATAAGTTGCCGGGGCGCTCTGCACCGGCGTGAGGCCGCTGACTTTTAGGCTGCGCAACGTTGCAAGGACTGCATGCGAAACCCGGTAGATCAAGATTGGGCGAGCTCGGACTTGCAACGACCGTCAGGCTTTCACGTACGCTTCCGTGATTTGATACTCCGGCAATGGTCGTATCGACTCGACACCCATATCTGGTGGCCCAAGAAAGATGACGGCTGTGAATTACCCCCCACCACCTTACGACGCACCGATGCTCACTCCGAAGGCTCAGGCATACTTGGGCAAGGTGCGTGCGATGTTATCGAGTCTCCCTCAACCGTACCGACAGCGATTTGCTCGCAAACAACTCGCCAAATTGAAGGCCACAAGACGGATACAAGAATTGTCCTGGGAGGGGCCGTAGAGGGTGCAGCCATTTCGCGCTCCAGAGAGCTGCGAACAGACTAGAAAAGTCGAGAGACCTAAAGATGAACCAAAACAGTCTGGAAGTTATCAGCGTCAGCTGGAGAGGCCCGTATCGTTTTGTCGACATACTAAGGCCGGGCTCAGGGTCCCAGGACCTTGATCGCCACGGTGTCTACGTATGGATCGACACCGCCCGCGCTCGAGTGTCTTACGTGGGCAAAGCTGCGGGCATGTCTGTGACGTTTCGAAAACGTCATCGACGACATTACGCAGAGGCTATAGGCGGCATCTCGCGCATCCCCGGCCCGAATCGCGATACTCCAACTTGGGATGCAGGTTGGGCGAGCGCAATTGACACGATAACCGATAAGACAAGGTTTCTGGCGTTGGCACAGGAGGCGTTTGCGTATGTCCGGAATTATCAGCTCTATTTCGGGCTCTTGGAGGGTCGACCGGCTATAGACCAACTCGAGCGCGTCCTAATTCACCAATTGAGGCCCGACGACACGGCTCTCCGAGTTACGATGCCGACGTGCGAGTTTGAGTTTCATCATCAGAATCCCCCTTGGGACTCGCTGTCATTCCCCGTCAACACACCACCGCCACCTTCCCCAGCCGTCGGATAGGTCGGCGCTGAGCTGCTCCCCTTCGTCTGCTGCCAGAGCATGCGCCGGCCGATTCGAAGAACAAGTAGCTGACATGAGAAACTCCGTCGTTGCCATCTCGCCGCGCACCTCACCCTACCTTTTCAGGATGATGTATTTGGGCGAACCCGTACCCGGTTTCAGTTCGCAGCACTGAGCGCCGAGGGCGCTCAGTGCGAAAGGAACTCGCCGACGGGAATTGCCTCCGGCTCGTCGTCGATGTTTGAGTACAGGCACCAGAAGGTGTGCTCGCCCGTCTTCGCCACGTAGCTATAGCCGCGGTCATCGCACACTTTTGCAGCCGCGCGGAGGTCGCCGGCTCGGACGTGCGGATCAGAATGGCGTTGTGGTGGATTGGAACAGCCGACTTCAATCAAAAGAACGACAGGCGCGGCTAAGACCGCGGCGATGAGCCTTTCGTGGGGCACTAACCTTGTAAGTTCTAGCGCGCGCTGCAGCGTACTGCGCAGGCACTTACCGGAGTGTGTGAGGCGATCGATTGCACTGAGTGTTGGATACAAACGCTTCGCTTGATCTGTCATTTCGGTCACAAGTGCCGTCAGTGGCTTCGTGGGCTCCCTGCCGCATGTGGCCGCGATCTTCGCGACCGAGCCCGAAAATGGCGGGCTCACATCGGTAGACGGGCGAGCCAGCCGGTTCCGTGAGCAGCCCCGCTCACCCGCTGGAGGCATCAATGTCGAAATGTGCGTGCGCCGAGCGCATCGAGCGGCCGGTCACGACCCGTAGCAGACGTTCGCAAGTTCAAGTCGCGCCTGACTTCAGCTTGTTATAGCCGCCACCAAGGCTGTTTTCCTGTCTCTCTCCCTTCAATCGCCCGATACTCGCGGTATGAGCGACCGAAATGCTCAGACTGATACAAACGAAACACAATGCTCTTGGCAAGGTCATAACCAATTCTCGGGACCAGCAAGGCTAGTCCCACAAAGAGTACCGGTAGAACGACCCTTTGCATTTGTGGCATTTGCCGGAAGATACAACCGAGTAGGGGTCCTGGGATAACGCCGAGAAGATAGAGGAAGTTATTCGTTCTGGCGTGCGCCCAGCGGAAGGTAATAAATTCGGCGCTCGGGAAGGCGCCGACGACGTCATCTCGTGCGTTCCCATTTGTTTTCGCTGGTATCAAACTAGCGCATCCGCAAGTGCGAATACTCGCGGACGCTCCGGGTGGTACGTCATGAGGCCACACTAGCGGGAATGGGTCCATCTCACTGTGATTCTGAGACGAATTCTGCTTTGGGTAGTCTCCGCAGCGACAGGCATTTCGGCCGGGCTGCCGCTGCGGGCAATACGTCATTTTGAGACGAAATTCTCATTTTGCAGAACGCTAGCTTTCACCGATTTCAGACTCTGCGCAGGAGGGAGACCCCGCGGACCCGCGGCGGGCCTGCAGGCCGCCCCCCTTTGGCGCTTGCTTTCCATGCCTGACTACTTGAACGTGTTATAGGAATCGGCCGCAGCTCCGATGTATTGTT
>JBDTUL010000525.1:0-4617 GCA_040007735.1 Gammaproteobacteria bacterium
GATGATGTGAACGCCGCCTACCAGGCCGCGAACACCGTCGTGAACCTCACGCAGCCGGACCAGTCCCGCATGGTGCTGAAGGTCGGCGGCGGCCATAACTGCTGGCTCGCATCGGCCTCGGCCTGCGCGGACACACTCACCGTGTGGATTCGCAACTGGGCGGGTGCCTCGGCAACCGGCGGGACGCAGATTCAGCTCCAGGCGCCAGTCATCAAGGACGTGGGGCAGAGCAAGTCGTTCCCGGACAGCCCGGCTGCCTTCATCTCTACCATCTATCCGGTGCTGCACGACCCGCTCCAGGGCAATTGCGTCCGCTGCCATTCGGCGGGCGCCACCACTCCGCAATCTCCGTTCTTTGCGAGCAACGACCCTGCCGAGGCATACGCCGCCGCGAAAGCGAAGATCAATCTCGATATTCCCGCGCAATCGCGTTTCGTGGTTCGCCTGCGCGACGAATTCCACAATTGCTGGGCAACGACGCCCGGCGGTCCTCCCGATTGCGTGGAAAGCGCTAAACGGATGGAGGCTGCCATCACCCTGTTCGCGACGGGCATTACGGCGATCCCGGTGGACCCCTCGCTGGTCGTCTCCAAGGCGCTCACGCTCTATGACGGCACGGTCGCCGCGGGCGGCAACCGCTTCGACACGAGCGTGATCGCAAAATACGAGTTCAAGACGGGCTCGGGCAACATCGCGTACGACACGAGCGGCGTGGAGCCGGCGGTCAACCTGACGCTCGCCGCGAGCGACATGTGGGTCGGCGGCTGGGGCATCAACATCAAGGCCGGCCAGAAGGCGCAGGGCTCGACCACCGCCAGCAAGAAGCTCGCGGACATGATCAAGTCTTCGGGTGAGTTCTCCATTGAAGCGTGGATGGCGCCTGCGAACGTCGTGCAGGAGGACGCTTACGCGGTCAGCTATTCCGCCGGCGTCAGCTCGCGCAACGTCACACTCGCGCAGCACGGGTATCAGTACGAGGCGCTGACGCGTACGAGCAAGACGGATGCGAATGGCATGCCGCTGCTTGCCACGAAGGATACGGATCGCGACGCGCAGGCCTCCCTGCAACACGTAGTGCTCACGTACGATCCCGTGAATGGCCGCCGCCTCTATGTGAACGGCACATTCACCGGTGACGCCGATGCAACCAGCAAAGGCGGAACGCTCGCCGACTGGGACGACAGCTTCGCGCTGGTGCTGGGTAACGAGACTTCATCGAACCGCCAGTGGCAGGGCGTTCTTCGCCTGGTTGCCATTCACAATCGCGCGCTGACGGCCGACCAGATCACGCAGAATTTCATGGCTGGCGTGGGCGAGCGGTACTTCCTGCTGTTCGATGTCAGTCACCTGACCGACATACCGAAGTCGTACGTGATGTTCGAGGCGAGCCAGTACGACAGCTACGCCTATCTCTTCAACAATCCGACCTTCATCAGCCTCGATCCGGCTGCGCAGCCGCCGTCCATCGCGATCAAGGGCATCCGCATCGGCGTGAACGGCAGCGAAGCGAAGGTCGGGCAGACGTACATTCCGCTGAACACGACGGTCGGAGGCTCGGGGTACACCTCTGCGGGGCAGAAGATGTCCAGCACGGGCGCCGTCATCGCGCTCGAGAAGAACCCGGTGTCGGATGAGTTCTTCCTGACGTTCGAGCAGATCGGCACGAAGACCCACCTGGTCACGCCGCCTGAATATCCGGATCCGCTTCCGGCTGCTACGCCCGGTCCGCAGCCGGAATACGGTGTGCGCACGTTCGACGAGATCAACGCGACGTACTCGAAGATCACCGGCGTGCCCATCACCACGGCGACGGTCGCGGCCACGTATGCGCAGGTGAAGCAGCAGCTGCCGCCTGTCGAGGCCATCGATACTTTCCTGGCCTCGCACCAGACGGGTATCGCCCAGCTTGCCATCGCCTACTGCAGCGCCTTGGTCAACGACAGTGCGCGTCGCACGGCGTTCTTCGGCGGCGCCATCGATCCGGCAGCGATGGGCTCGTACTTCTCCGTCCCGGGCAATCGCGATGCGCTGATCACCACGCTGCAGGCGAAGGTGGTCGGCAACAGCATCCAGACCCAGGCGGAGATCGGGTTCGTCCACAACGAGCTCGACGATCTGATCCAGAAGATCGCGCTGGGTGTTGCCAACGAGAACGCGAACACCGCCGGCCGCGCCGGAATCGCAACGAAATCGGCCTGCGCCGCGGTGCTCGGTAGCGCCGTGACGTTGGTGCAATAAGGGTTCGAGGGAGTCCATTCCATGCTCATTCGCAAAAAGCTTCCCCGCGCGCACGGCCTCAATGAGCCGATCCGCCATCGGGACAACCACAAGCCACCGGTCACCCGACGCGACTTCATTGCCGCGGGAATGATCAGCGGCCCGGCGACCATCGCCGCGACAGGGTTGCTGGGCCTGCTGGCCAACCCGCGGTTCGCGCATGCCACGGGCCTGCTGTCGGACAAGCTCGTGGACATCCGCGAAGCCTGCTCCACGTCGCCCTCCGGCGCCTCGGGCACTCGCAAGATCCCCTTCATCTGCTTCGACCTTGCGGGAGGCGCGAATCTCACCGGTTCGGAAGTGCTGATTGGCCAGAAGGGCGGACAGCTCGACTTCCTGAGCACAGCCGGCTACGGCAAGCTTGGGCTGCCCGGCGACATGACGCCGAACTCGCCGAACGCGGCCAGCCCCACCAACAACTTCATCAACACCGCCTTCGGTCTCGCCTTCCACTCGGACGCGGCCATCGTTCGCGGCATGCTCGAGCGCACCTCGCCGACCACCCAGGCGGGCACCAATGGCGCGGCCATTGCCGCCCGCTCCGAAAACGACACGGGCAACAATCCCCACAACCCGATGGCGGGAATTGCGCATGCTGGCGCCAGCGGCACGCTGCTGCAGCTCGTGGGATCCCAGTCGTCCGACTCCGGCGGTAACTCGATGTCGCCTCTGGCCATGCTGGCGTTGCCGGATGTGGAACGGCCTACGAAAGTGTCACAGGCATCCGACGTCACCGGCCTCGTCGATACGGGTGATCTGGCGGTCCTGCTCCCGCAGAAGGACGCCGTGTCGGTGCTCGAGTCGATGGCAACGCTGAGTGGCGGCAAGCTCGACCCCGTTAACGTCGATGCCAACAGCCGGCTCGGCCGGATCGATATGGGAACGCGTAACGGTCAGATCCAGAGCACCGTTCGCTGCGCCTATGTAAAGACGGCGGATCTCGCGGATCGCTTCGGCGACCCCGCCTCGCTGAACCCCGACAAAGACCCTGACGTCGTCGACCAGTCCGGCGCGCGCGGCGCGGGCATCTTTGGCCAGGCCGAATACCAGGCCGACGGTGAGTTCAGGAAGACCGCGGCCGTCATGAAGATGGTGGTCGATGGCTACGCCGGCGCGGGCTGCATCACCCTGGGCGGCTACGACTATCACGACAGCACGCGCGCGAGCGGCGAAATGCGCAATTTCCGTGCAGGGCGCTGCATTGGCGCAGTGCTGGAATACGCCGCCCGCAAGGCGACTCCGGTAATGATCTATGTGTTCAGCGACGGCTCGCTGAGCTCGTCTTCCATGGTCGACAACACTGTCAACGGCCGCGGCAAGCTTGCCTGGCAGGGTGACAATCAGGCGACCGCGAGCTCCTTCTTCCTGGTATTCAACCCCGGTGGCCGACCCGTCGTAAACGTAGCGGATCCCGCAGGTGGGCTTGGCAAGCAGATCGGCTACTTCCGCGCCGACGGCTCGGTGGAAACGGCGTCTCACCCCGGTGCGAACGCGGTCAACCTGCTGGTCGAGACGGTCATCCTCAACTGGATGGCGCTTCACGGTCAGCAAGGCGATTTCCCGATGTCCGCCTTCTTCCCGGGCAATGGTCTGGGTGGGCCGGCCCTCCGCGACAGCCTTACCGCCTTCGCACCGATCGCTCCCAGCGGCTTCATCTAGGCTTGCCGTTGAACATCGATGGCGCTCGGGCTCGCGCGTGCGAGTTCGAGCTCACGATGCGTTCCCATTCCTGTCGCGCTTTCCCGACGTTTCCTTCAATCCTCTGAATCCCTTCGCGAAGATGCGGCCACGTTCGTTGACATTGTTAAGTTCGCTGTGCGAGGGTTGCGCGCGCCACCGATCGCAAGTTTTGGCGAAGGAAATTTCTTGGGGCTCAAGCCGCCGCAGTGCTCTGTCGTGCCTCGCTTGAGCGAGTCACGGCGCATCGTTTTCATCACCCTGCTGGTGTTGGGTGGGCTTGCGACTCTGGCCGCCGCCGCGGCGCCGGTTCGGGCTGCGGCACCTGCGTATCAGCTTCTCGGCAAGGAAGCGCCGGACTTCGCTCTGCATGCGCTGAAGGGCAACAACGTGCGCCTCTCGGAGTACCTGGGTGAAGTCGTCGTGTTGAGTTTTTATGGAAGCCGCTGCGCACCGTGCCGCACGCAGCTCGAAGCGCTCGACAAGAGCCTGAAGACGTATCAATCGGTGGGGCTGCGCGTGTTCGGCATCAATGTCGATGACGACCAGGCGCGCGCACTCGAGTTTACGAAAGGGCAGTCGGTGGAGTTTCCACTGCTGTTCGATCCAGTGAAGTCGGTGAGTCGTCAGTACCAGGTGGACAACCTGCCCATGACCGTGCTC
>JBDTUL010000526.1:0-4610 GCA_040007735.1 Gammaproteobacteria bacterium
GGCGCGCAGATCGAGAGCGGTATATCGAAGCGCTGTGCGTAACGTTGCGCGAGCAGACTGCCAGCGCGGGCGTGAAAGCGGAGGTCTACGGCCGACCGAAACACATCTACAGCATCCATCGAAAGATGCAGCGGAAGCAGCTCGCGTTCGATGAGGTGTTCGATGTGCGCGCGGTGCGCGTCGTGGTGGCCTCCGTGCCCGATTGCTACGCGGCGCTGGGCATCGTGCACAGCCTGTGGCCATACATTCCAGGCGAGTTCGACGACTACATCGCCACGCCGAAGGGCAACTACTACCGCTCCATCCACACGGCCGTCATCGGGCCGCAGAGCCGCAGCGTCGAGATTCAGATTCGCACCAACGAAATGCATGAGCATGCCGAGCTCGGCGTCGCGGCACACTGGCAGTACAAGGAAGGCGGCGCGCGAGACGCGCAGTACGAACGCAAGATCGAATGGGTTCGGCGGCTGCTCGAGCCGCAGGAGTCTTCCGATTCCGAGCGTGACTTCCTCGAGCGCATGCACAGCGAGCTGTTCGAAGATCGCGTGTACGCGCTCACGCCCAAGGGCGAAGTGGTCGACCTGCCCCGAGGCGCCACGCCGCTCGACTTCGCGTATCACGTGCACACTGATCTAGGTCATCGCTGCCGGGGCGCGAAGATCAACGGCCGCATCGTGCCGCTCGACTACCAGGTGCAGAACGGCGAGATCGTCGAGATCATCACCGGCAAACATCCCTCACCCAGCCGGGACTGGCTCGCGCCGGAAAAAGGCTACGTCGCCTCGCCGCGCAATCGAGCCAAGGTGCGGGCGTGGTTTCGCAAGCTGGATGTTTCGGACAATCGCGCCGCCGGCCGGGCCATCGCCGAACGTGAGCTTGCGCGCATCAGTGCCGGCCCGGAACACACGGCCGCGCTCGTGCAGGAGTTGAAAGCACACGATCTGGATCACTTTCACCAGCTTCTCGGTGAGGGGGAGATCACGGCCACGCAGCTGGTGCAGGCGGCGGAACGCCTCATTCAGCCACAGAAGCCGCGGCCGATTCGCGTGTCGCGCCCTGCCGGCAAGAAGAAGCGCAGCTCTCTGGTGGAGATAGAAGGCGTGGGCGACCTGCCCACGACGCTGGCCCGCTGCTGCGGGCCCATCCGGCCACAGGCCATCACCGGATACGTGACGCTGGGGCGCGGGGTCACCATCCATCGCAGCGACTGCCCCGCCCTGGCGCGCATGCGCTCGGTGAAGCCGGAGCGCGCCCTGAACGTGGAATGGAGCCTGGACGACTCCGACGCGCTCGGCGTGCAGCTGGTGATCTCGGCCTACGACCGCCGCGGGCTGGTGCGCGATTTGACAGATGTCATGGCTTTGGAACATCTCAGCATCGAGGAGATGACGACCACCACAGATCGGAAAACCGCTACGGCGCTGGTCACCGCGAAGCTGGCTGTACGTGATCTGGAACAACTCGCGCGGGTGCTGCGGAGACTATCGTCTGTGCCTAACGTCATTTATGCCCGTCGCATCAACTGACGCCAGGGGCGACCTAGGTCGCGAGACCCGGCCGCGATGAAAAAACCGTGATCCAATCCTGATTTTCGTGCGTACACCTTAAGATAGCTTTGCCTGGAGCGGCAGGATTGCCCGCCACTCCAGCCACCGGCGACAGGATGATCTGCCGGACCTGGGGTGCCAAAAGGACGGCAAGGAAGCACGGTTTTCGGTGACTCACCGGGGAATGACCAGCGCACTATGCGAATTCTGGTTGTAGATCAAGACTCTGAAATGCTTGAGGCGGTTGCTCGATCGTTCGAGATCGACGTCGCCACGAGCAAGGCCACCTGCATCGACCTGTTGCGGGCGAATGAATACGACGTTCTCGTCGCGTGCGAGCGGCTGAGCGACGGCTCCGGGCTCGAGCTCCTGAGCCAGGTCGCCCAGCGCTGGCCCGACGTGATCCGTGTTCTCTCCATCGAGCGCACCCGCAGGGCTCTGCTGCGCGGACGGCTCGGTCCCTTCAAGCTGTACGAAACGATCCGGTATCCGGTCGATGAGTACGAGCTCGAGGCGGTGCTCGAGCGGGTCGTCACCGGGCAGCAGATGGGCGCGACTCGTAGTAGCGCTCCCCCTGCGCATCCGGTGACTTTGCCGCCTCCCGCGCGCAGCCCGCAAGCTCAGGCACCCGCTTCGCGGGCGTCCGCTCCGCCAGCCAAATCGCCTCCCCGCGGACCCATTCCCACGGCGCAGCCAGCGCGTGCGCCGGCAGCCGCGGCACCGCGAGCGCCTGCGAGCCGAGGGCCTTCGCCAGGCGGCTCGCTCGCCGGCAACCCAGCCTCGCGCGGCGCGCCTCAGTCGGCTCGCTCGCCACAACCCGGCGCTGCCTTGCCTCGCGCCTCTGCCGTTCCGGAGATGCCTCCGCTGCCCCGTCGGGGTTCGAAGATCGTGCCCGTCGGCGCGCCGGAACAAGAGTTTCGAATTCTTCCGCACTCCCAGACAGACACGGACTACGTGTCGCGAGCGCGACGGGAGCAGAACCAGCAGTCGCAACCCGCCGGGAACAAGGTGCAAGAAAAGGCCAAGGTGTTCGCCGTGAGCGCTGTGGCTGCGATGTCGGCCGCCGTAAATCGATACATGAAGCCTCAGCCAGGCTCGAAAGAGAACGGCCGCGGCGATTCGGACTCCGAGGCGCAGGACACAAAGTTCACTGGCCTCGTGCAGTTGCCCGCGAAGACGCCGCCGTATCGGAAACGATAGGAGCCTGTCGCTCTTGGCGTTGCCCCGTGGGCAGGCGCGCAAAAGTCGCGCCTTTTGCGGCCTGAAACGCAGCTCGTGTCCGAAAAAGCGCCGGGCCGCGCAGGCCGTAGGCGACTTCTCAAATCGATTAGACTTCGCGCCGACGGCTATCCGCCGGCTTCGAAGTGGTTCCGATGGAAGCGTTCACACCCCTGGGCTTCGCCTTGCGGCTGCTGGCAGCCGTAGTGCTGGTGCTGCTCTCGTTCAACCCGACCGGGTATTCGTATTACCACTGGGTGGCAGATTCCACTCCCCACTTCACGCCGGCCATTGCGTTGGCTGGCGTGGTGCTGCTGGCGGGTTGGATCGTCTTCCTGACGGCGACCATGCGGTCGCTTGGGTTTCTCGGCGTGGCGCTGTCACTCGCCTTCTTCGCCGCCCTGATCTGGCTGTTCGCATCCTGGGGCTGGCTCGACCCGCACAACACCACCGCCATGGCGTGGATCATGTTGTTCGTGTTCGCAGGGATCCTGGCGGTCGGCGTCTCGTGGTCGCACATCCGGCGCCGCTTTCCCGGCCAGACGGATGTGGATGAGGTCGACGCGAAGTAACGCCGACTCTCAGCGATTGATCGAGTCGATAGCGCGCTTGTCCGCCGCCAACGCCGCTTCATGCAACGCTTCTGAAAGCGTGGGGTGCGCGTGAATCGTCCGCTGCAGGTCTTCGCTGCTCGCTGAATATTCCAGCGCCAGCACCGCTTCGGCGATCAGCTCGCCGGCCATGGGGCCGATGATGTGCACGCCGAGAATCTCGTCGTTGTCCTGTGCGGCGATGAGCTTGGTGAAGCCCTGCGCGCCTTCCATCGCCCGGGCGCGGCCGCTGGCGAGGAACGGGAATACGCCGATCTTGTAAGCACGGCCGCTCGCCTTGACCTGCTCTTCCGTCTGCCCTACCCACGCAATTTCCGGCGCGGTGTAGATGACCGACGGCACGGTCTTGTAATTCACTTCGGCGAAGTTTCCCGCGATCAGATCCGCGGCCATGACGCCTTCTTCCTTGCCCTTGTGCGCGAGCATGGGGCCGCGCACGCAATCCCCGACCGCCCAGATGCCTTCGACACCGGTGCGACACTCGTGGTCCACCTTGATGAAGCCACGCTCATCGAGCTGCACGCCGGTGCCGTCCGCGAGCAGGTCTTTGGTGAACGGCCGACGGCCGATCGAAACGACCAGCTTGTCCACCGTGAGCGACTGCTCGCCCTTGGAGTCGGTGTACGAAACGTTTACCGCTCCGCCTGCGACCTTCGCGCCAGTGACTTTCGCGCTGAGGCGAATGTCGAGACCCTGCTTCTTGAAGTGACGGGCGGCTTCCTTCGCGAGCTGCTGGTCCGCGATGGCGAGGAAATCCGGCAGTGCTTCGAGCACCACCACTTCACTTCCCAATCGACGCCAGACGCTGCCCAACTCCAACCCGATGACGCCGGCACCAATGACGCCGAGGCGCTTCGGAACCGCATCGAACTCGAGCGCACCCCACGAATCCACGATGTTCTTGCCATCGAATGCCGCGGAACGCAGCTCCATGGGTGTGGAACCGGAGGCGAGAATCACATGCTTTGCGGTGAGCGTGCGCGTAGTGCCGTCGTGCGCCTTGAACTCAACCTTCTTGCCGGGCAGAAGTTTGCCGTGGCCCTGGAGCGGCGTGACACCCGCGCTCTTGAACAGGGAGAGAATGCCGCCGGTCATGCCCTTCACGATGCCGGCCTTGCGCTTCTGCATGGCGGCCAGATCGAGCGTCACACCGGTGGCCTGAATACCGTGCACAGCGAATTCCGTGTGCGCGCGATGGAACAACTCCGACGATTCGAGCAACGCCTTGGAAGGA
>JBDTUL010000527.1:0-4606 GCA_040007735.1 Gammaproteobacteria bacterium
GCCGCCGGGCTTTTTCGTGACGGTGGCAGCCCTCAATCGCCGGGCGGCTCGGACTCTATTTTTATTTTTCTGGGAGACGGGTTCTGCTGCGAAGACTGTTTCGATTCTTCCCAACGGGAATAAAAAATCAGACTCCGAGCCGCCCGGCGATTGAGGGCTTCCGCTATCCGAGCAACTTCTGCAACACGTTGCGATACAGCCCCGTAATCCGCTCGTGATCCACGTGCCTTCCGCCCGAAACCACTTTCTTCCCATGCCGCCAGACACTCTCAACCAGATTCCCGCGGCCTGCGAAAATCCAACTATCCAAGATCTCATCATGGCGCCGCCCGGCAAGCGACGCGCTCTGCGCATCCAGACTAACAATGTCAGCCGATGCCCCAACACGCAGCCAACCGCCGCTGTGGCCTCCAACTTCTTCACGCGCATGACTGCGTCGGGCACGCCCTGATACGCCAAGCGCCCGCGCACCACCCAGAAGCGCCCCTTCAAACAACCGACGTCCGGTAGAACGGTGCGTCGAGGAAGCCAGCACATTGCGACTGCGATGCTCCAGGCGCTGCGAGTACTCGAGCATGCGCAGTTCTTCGGTGGGCGAGATCAGAATATTCGAATCCGACCCCACGCCGAACGCTCCGCCGGCCTCCAGAAACTCGGGAGTCGGAAACAAGCCATCCCCCAGATTCGCCTCGGTGACCGGGCACAAGCCCGCCACCGCTCCGCTGGCAGCGAGTCGATGGGTTTCTTCCGGCGTCATGTGCGTGGCGTGAACGAGGCACCAGCGCTCATCCACCGGCGCATGATCGAGCAACCATTCGATGGGCCGCTGGTTGCACCAGTCCAGGCAGTCTTCGACTTCCTTCAACTGTTCCGCCGCGTGAATGTGCACCGGGCCGGTCGGCACCAGCGCAACGACGACGCTCAATTCCTGTGGCGTGACTGCGCGCAGGCTGTGAGGCGCGACGCCAAGCACCGCATCTGACAATGGCCCGATGGCGGCGAGCCCATCCTCGAGGATGCGCGCGAACCCTTCCACGTTGTTGATGAACCGGCGTTGACCATGCGTAGGCGGGAGCCCGGAGAAATTGCTGTGCGCGTACATCACAGGCAGCAACGTGAGCCCGATGCCCGTATCCAGCGCCGCCGTGGCCACGCGATCCGCAAGTTCACCGCGATGGGTGTAGGGCTGCCCTTCGGGGTCGTGATGCACGTAATGAAACTCGCCTACGCGCGTGAAGCCGCTCTCCAGCATCTCCATGTATGTGAACGCGGTGATTGCCTCGAGCTGCTCGGGCCCGATGGCATCTACGAAGCGATACATCGCTTCACGCCACGTCCAGAAATTATCCGCGCGCGGACCGGCAATTTCCGTGAGGCCCGCCATAGCGCGCTGGAACGCGTGGCTGTGCACGTTGCCCACACCGGGCACGGCGATGGCATGCTGCTCATCCGACGGTTCGGCGGAGACTCCCGCCTCGATTTTGGCGACCCGGCCCGCCTCTATGCTGATGCGCACGCGCTCGGCCCAACCCTTCTCGAGCAGCGCCGACCGAAACCAGAGGGACTTCATGCGACGGATTCCCCTTGAACGCTGACCTGCCGGCTGGTCATGATAGCAACCCTGATTTCACACCGCCGGTGCGATAGTGACCGAAACAAAACTTTGGCTCCGCGTCACGCGCAACGACGCACCGCTCGTGCTCAGTATGCCGCATGCCGGTGTGTGGCTTCCGCCAGAGCTCGAGCCGCGGCTGGTGTCGACGTGGCTTGCGCAGCGGGACGCCGACTGGTGGGTCGACGAGCTCTATGACTTCGGCGCGGCGCTCGGTGCAACGGTGGTGCAAACCGAGGTTTCGCGCACTGTGATCGATGTGAACCGCGATCCGTCGGGTGTCTCTCTTTACCCCGGTCAGGCAACCACTGAGCTTTGCCCTACCACCACATTCGATGGCGAGCCGCTGTATCGGCACGACGCCGAGCCCGGCGCCGACGAAATCGCCGCCCGCCGAGCGCGCTATTTCGATCCGTACCACGCTGCCCTGGCCGCTGAGATAGGCCGGCTCAGAAAACAGCACGCCCGCGTGGTGGTCTATGACTGCCACTCCATCCGGTCGCGCATTCCGCGGCTTTTCGAAGGCGACCTGCCCAATTTCAACCTGGGCACTCATAGCGGCCGAAGCTGTGCGCCCGAACTGGCGGCTGCCATTGACGCCGAGTGTGCGGCCAGCTCGTTTTCCCATGTAATCAACGGCCGGTTCAAGGGCGGCTATATCACCCGACACTACGGGCAGCCGGTCGAGGGCGTGCACGCGGTTCAGATGGAGCTTGCCTGCAGGGGCTATCTGCCCGAGCACCCGGGACCCGTTGAGCCCAATACATGGCCTCCCGCATACGGCGCCGCGTATGCTGAAGCCATGCGCACCACATTGACTCGTATTCTCCAGGCCTGCCTCGCGTTCGCCCGCCGAGCCGTTTGAATGGCCGAGCCAACCCCCACCACAGCCGCCCAGTACGTTCGCGTCAAACACTTCGTCACGGCGCAGATTGCCGATGGCTCGCTGAAGCCCGGTGCCCGCGTGCCGTCCGAGCACGAACTGGTTCGTGAGTTCGGGCTTGCGCGCATGACCGTAAACCGGGCGTTGCGCGAACTCGCTGCGGAAGGCGTTCTGGTTCGTGTGGCAGGCAGCGGCACGTTCGTGGCTGAGCAGCGTGTTCACGCTCACCCGCTCGAAGTGAGGAGCATCGCAGAGGAGATTCGCGAACGCGGCCACGAATACCGGGCACGCCTGGTGCTGCTCGAATCCGTGGCGGCATCGGTTGACGTTGCCGAGCGATGCGGCGTTCGCACCGGCGCCAAGCTCGATCACTCGGTCATCGTTCACTATGAAAGCGACGCGCCGCTGCAGGTGGAAGACCGATATGTGAACCCGGCAGTCATTCCGGGCTACCGCAAGAACGACTTCTCCAAGGTAACGCCCCACGACTTTTTGATGCGGGCAGCACCGCTGCAGCGAGCCGAGCACACCGTTCGCGCGGTTGTGCCCGACAGACGGGTGCGCAGCCTGCTGCAAATGTCCGCCGGCGAAGCGTGCCTGCTGATCTTGCGGCGAACCTGGTCTCACGACCGCATTGCCACCGCGGCAGACCTGCACCACCCGGGGGCGCGTTACGAGCTCACGGGCGCATTCCGCGCGGGCGCCGCGCGCCGCTGAACCGGGAATCGGGTCGGAATTCATGGCGGCTATCTTGCCCTAAGCTGTCTATACAGGTATACCTGCGCGCATCGAAACGGAGACCCGTCTGTGTCCAACGTTCCCCGATCGCCTATCCGCGCACCGCGCGGAACCGAGCTCACCTGCAAAAGCTGGCTCACCGAGGCTCCGCTGCGCATGCTGATGAACAACCTCGACCCCCAGGTCGCCGAGCGCCCCGACGACCTCGTGGTCTATGGCGGCATCGGCAAGGCCGCCCGCAACTGGGAGTGCTACGGCCAGATCGTGGCGGCACTTCGCAAACTCGGGGAGGAAGAAACGCTCCTCATCCAGTCCGGCAAGCCGGTGGGCGTGTTTCGCACTCATGTCGATGCGCCCCGCGTGCTCATCGCCAACTCGAATCTCGTTGCGCGCTGGGCGGACTGGGATCATTTCAACGAGCTGGATGCAAAGGGCCTGATGATGTTCGGCCAGATGACGGCCGGCAGCTGGATCTACATCGGCAGCCAGGGCATCGTCCAGGGCACCTACGAGACGTTCGCGGAAATGGGCCGTCGCCACTTTGGCGGCAAGCTCGCCGGCAAATGGGTTTTGACGGCGGGCCTCGGCGGCATGGGCGGTGCGCAACCTCTTGCAGCCACCATGGCCGGCGCATCGATGCTCGCGGTGGAGTGCCGGCCGGAGCGCATCGCCAAGCGGCTGGAAACGCGCTATCTCGATGTGTCCGTTCAAACTCTGGATGAAGCACTGGAAGCCCTGGCGCGCGCGGCTCGCGAGGGACGGCCGATCTCGGTAGGTTTGTTAGGAAATGCATGCGATGTGCTGCAGGAACTCCTGCGCCGCGGCGTGCGGCCGGATGCGGTTACCGATCAAACTTCAGCGCATGACCCTGTAAATGGATATCTGCCGCAGGGGTGGACGCTCGAGCAGTGGGATCGGCTACGCACCGAAGACCCGAAGCGCGTTGCGAGCGAAGCGCGTAAATCCATGGCGAAGCACGTGGAAGCGATGCTTCAGTTCCACGCGCAGGGCATTCCCACCTTCGACTACGGCAACAACATCCGGCAGGTTGCGCTCGATGAAGGCGTGAAGAACGCGTTCGCGTTCCCGGGCTTCGTGCCGGCGTATATCCGGCCGCTGTTTTGCCGCGGCGTCGGGCCATTCCGCTGGGTTGCGCTGTCGGGCGATCCGGAAGATATCTATCGCACGGATGCGAAGGTTCGCGAGGTGCTGCCGAACGATCACGCGCTCCATCACTGGCTCGACATGGCGCGCGAGCGCATTCAATTTCAGGGGCTGCCGGCGCGCATCTGCTGGGTAGGGCTGGGGGATCGGCATCGGCTCGGCCTCGCCTTCAACGAAATGGTTCGCACCGGGGAACTGAAAGCACCCGT
>JBDTUL010000528.1:0-4597 GCA_040007735.1 Gammaproteobacteria bacterium
ATGCTGATATTCGAGCTGTCGCGCGCCGGCCGCCGCAATCCCTCGCAGTCCCCGCGCGCGGCGACGACAGGCGCGATCCCGGAACAGTGGCGGCGAACTTCGCGGCCGCTGCTGCCGGAGGTGTCGGAGCTCGATGCCGTGCGGCATTACACCAATCTGTCGCGGCGGAACTTCTCGATCGACACGCACTTCTATCCGCTCGGGTCGTGCACGATGAAATACAATCCGCGCGCCTGCAACGCGCTCGCCATGCTGCCGCAGTTTCTCGCCCGGCATCCGAGCGCGCCCGACGAGACGGGGCAGGGCTTCCTCGCCTGCATGTTCGAGTTGCAGGAAATGCTGCAGGATGTCACCGGCATGGCCCGCGTCAGCCTCGCCCCCATGGCGGGGGCGCAGGGCGAATTCGCCGGCGTGGCGATGATCCGCGCCTACCACGACGCGCGCGGCGACAAGGCGCGCACCGAAATGCTGGTGCCGACCGCTGCGCACGGCACCAATCCCGCCTCGGCCGTGATGTGCGGCTACACGGTGAAAGAGATTCCGACCGATGTCGAGGGTAATGTCGATCTGGCGGCCCTCGCGGCGGCCGTGGGACCTCATACCGCGGGCTTGATGCTGACCAATCCGTCGACCCTGGGCGTCTTCGAGCGCAACATCGAGCAGATGGCGCGGCTGGTGCACGGCGCGGGCGGGCTCCTCTATTACGATGGCGCCAACCTCAACGCGATCCTCGGCAAGGTGCGCCCGGGTGACATGGGGTTCGACGTCATCCACATGAACCTGCACAAGACCTTTTCCACGCCACACGGCGGCGGTGGGCCGGGCGCTGGAGCGGTGGGTGTGAGCAGCCGGCTCGCACCGTTCCTGCCAATTCCGATTGTCGGCAAGGAAGGCGAGCGCTACCGCTACCTTGCGGAAAGCGATCTGCCGCAGTCCATCGGGCGGCTCTCTGCATTCATGGGCAACTCGGGCGTGCTCCTGCGCGCGTACATCTATATGCGCCTGCTCGGTCGCGAAGGCATGTCGCAGGTGGGCGACTTCGCCACGCTCAACGCGAATTACATGCTGGCGCGCCTGCGCCAGGCGGGGTTCGATGCCGCGTATCCGCGCAGGCGCGCGAGCCACGAGTTCATCATCACGATGAAGCGCCAGGCGCGTGAGCTGAACATCAGCGCCATGGATTTCGCGAAGCGTCTGCTCGACCACGGCTTCCACGCCCCGACCACGTATTTCCCGCTGCTGGTGCCCGAGTGTCTGCTAATAGAGCCCACCGAGACCGAGAGCAAGGATGTGCTGGACGCCTTCATCGAGGCCATGGTCCACATTCAGCGTGAGGCGGAAGAGGAAGGCGAGCACGTCCGCACGGCTCCGCATACCATGCCGGTCCGACGTCTAGACGACGTCCGCGCAGCCAAACAACTGGACCTCACGTGGAAGCCGACACCGCCAGCCTCGACCGCGCCAAGCCTCGCGGAATTACCCGGATAGTTCGTGCCGCGGGGGCGAGCTGGCTCGGGCTCACCGGCGCTTTCAGGGAAGAGGCCGCGTTCCGCCAGGAACTCGGCCTCTCCGTGGTACTCATACCTCTCGGTCTTTGGCTCGGGCACACCGGGGTGGAGCGTGCGCTCCTGGTGGCGCCCATGCTGCTCGTGCTCGTGGTGGAGCTGTTGAACAGCGCCATCGAGGCCACCGTGGACCGAATCGGATTGGAACGTCACCGGCTGGCCGGCCTCGCGAAGGACATAGGATCTGCTGCAGTTCTCATGTCTTTCATCCTGATGGGGATTGTCTGGCTGCTGGTGCTCTTCGGCCGCTAGACTTGCCGGCCGTGCCCCACTGGGTTGAAAACAGGATGGCTATGCGACGTGTAAGACTGCTGTTGCTCCTGCTCATGCCGTTTGGCTTCCTTCACGCGCAAAACGCGGCCCAGGCCCCCACCAAACCCCAGGCTTCGCCCCAGCAGCAGGCTTCCTCGCCTGCGCCGGGCATTCCGTCTCAGAATCCCGGCGCACAACCCCCGCCGGTTCCGCAGCCAGGCCCGCCCATGCCGGGCAGCAACGGCCCGGGTGCCGTGCAGGCTCAGCAGGTGGCTCAGCAAGCCGCCGCCGTCGAAGAAAATCCAGACTGGGCCGTTACGCTCGAGCGCATTGCCAACAGCGTCGTCTCCATCGAAATCGATGCCACTCGCGCCTTCGACACAGAGTGGAACAGCTCCGCGCAGGCCACCGGCTTTGTCGTGGATGCGGAGCGCGGCCTCATTCTCACCAACCGGCACGTCGTCACGCCGGGGCCCGTCACCTCCGAAGCCACGTTCCTCAATCGCGAGGAAGTGCAGCTCTATCCGGTGTATCGGGATCCGGTGCACGATTTCGGGTTCTATCACTACGACCCGAGCAAGCTGCGTTTCATCAAGCCGAAGGCGCTGCCGCTCTATCCGGAAGGCGCGCAGATCGGTCGTGAGATTCGAGTGGTCGGCAACAACGCGGGCGAGCAGCTTTCCATCCTGCAGGGCACGCTGGCACGTCTCGATCGTCAAGCGCCCGAGTACGGCATCGGCAAGTACAACGACTTCAACACGTTCTATCTGCAGGCGGCGTCGGGCACTTCCGGTGGCTCGTCAGGTTCGCCGGTGGTGGATATCCGGGGTCGCGTCGTCGCATTGAATGCGGGTGGCGCAAGCGGCAACGCTTCGAGCTTCTATCTCCCGCTGGGCCGCGTGCGGCGCGCGCTGGAAATGATTCAGCAGGGCAAGACGCCCACGCGCGGCACATTGCAGACGGTGTTTCAGTACACCCCGTACGATGAATTGAAGCGCCTGGGTCTTTCGGCGAACACCGAGGCCGTGGTTCGCAAGGCCTTCCCGCAGTACACCGGAATGCTGGTGGTGAGCGAAGTGCTGCCGGGCTCGAAGAGCGATGGCGAGCTGCAGCCCGGCGACATTCTCGTGAAGGTGAACGGCAAGTACGTCACCCAGTTCGAGCCGCTCGATACGGTGATGGATTCCACGGTGGGCGGCACCGTAGATCTGGAGCTGGAGCGCGGCGGAAAGCCGCTCACCGCCAAGATTCCCGTGACGGATCTGCACGCCATCACGCCCAGCTCCTATCTGGAATTCGGCGAGGCGGTCGCGCATACGCTGTCCTATCAGCAGGCGCGCCACTTCAACATTCCAGTGAAGGGCGTGTACGTGGCGAACCCCGGGTATGTGTTCGGCGCAGGCGGCGTGCCGCGTGGCGCGGTCATCAGCTCCTTCAATTCGAAGGAGATCAGCGGCATCGACGATCTCGAAGCGGCGGTGAAAGAGCTGGGCGACGGCGACCGCGCCGCGGTCCGCTTTTCCACAATCGACGATCCCAATGGCAGCCAGCTTCGTTCGGTGCGTATGGATCGGCGCTGGTTCCCCGGGCACCGTTGCGCGCGTGACGACGTGCACGGCCTGTGGAATTGCACTGATCTTGCGGCTGGCCCTCCGTCGAAGCCGGTCACGGGCGGCGCCACGCAATTCCCGACGTATAAAGACCCGCGCCTGGCTTCTATCGCGCCGTCGCTGGTGCTCGTCAGCTTCGATATGCCGTATTCCATCTCCGGCATCACGGAGCGCAACTATCACGGCACCGGCCTGGTGGTGGATGCGGAGCGCGGCCTCGTGGTCGTAGATCGCAACACCGTTCCCGTCTCGATGGGCGACGTCACCATCACGTTCGCGGGCACGTTGCAGGTGCCGGCGCGCGTCACTTACATCCACCCGCTTCACAACCTCGCCCTGGTCCAGTACGACCCGAAGCTCATCGGCACCACTCCGGTGAAGAGCGCGAAACTCGCTCCGCGCGACATCGGCGCCGGCGAGCAGGTGTGGGTGGTCGGCATGGGCACCGATAGTGAGTTGCGTGCCCGCAGCACCGAGATCGCTGAAGTCGAGCCGCTGGTGCTGCCCCTGTCGCGAACCATGCGGTTCCGGGACAGCAACCTGGAAGGCATCGAGCTCGTGAACCCGCCGACGGACTATGACGGTGTGCTGCTCGAGAAGTCCGGCCGCGTCATCGGGTTGTGGTCGAGCTTTGCGTACGAGAACGGGCGTGAGCTGACGCAGGACAATCGCGGCGTGCCCATCGACCTGGTCGAAGACATGCTGAAGCGCGTGCAGACCGGCTCTTCGCTGCATTCCCTGGAGGTGGAATTCGCCACCTCGCCGCTCTCCAGCGCCCGCGATTTCGGCCTGACGGATGAGTGGTTGAAGAAGCTGTCGCAGCACAGCCCGTCCGAGCGTGAAGCGCTCACGGTGGTGCGCATGGTTGGCGGGTCGGCCGCCTCGAAGGTGCTGCAGCAGGGCGATCTCGTGCTCGCCATCGATGGCCAGGTGGTCACGCGCTTCCGCGAAGTGGAACGTGCGGTCGCTGACAAACCTCAGGTGCAGGTCACCGTCTGGCGCGGGAAGGCCGAGCAGAACGTAGACGTGAACACCACGGAGCTGCCGGGCGTAGACATCGATCGCGTCGT
This sequence comes from Gammaproteobacteria bacterium, assembly GCA_040007735.1. Taxonomy (GTDB): domain Bacteria; phylum Pseudomonadota; class Gammaproteobacteria; order Steroidobacterales; family Steroidobacteraceae; genus JADGHX01. The sequence goes on from JBDTUL010000528.1 coordinate 4,498, forward strand.
GCAGTGGGCTGGTGCCACCTTGCAGGCGCCTCATCGCGCAATGAGCGCGCAGCGAGGCATTCCGCCCCCGCCGGGTCAGGCTCTGCCCGATCGCCGCCGC
>JBDTUL010000529.1:0-4586 GCA_040007735.1 Gammaproteobacteria bacterium
ATGTGAGCGGGGCCTTGAGGCCCAAGCGCATCCGCGACCTGCCGCCACAGCGGCGCGAGCAAATCTCGTGATTGCGAGCCCAGCAGGCGTTTTGCCGTTGGCGTAATCGACAACAGAAAATCGATCTCGGTTTGCGGGTCACCGACGACTTCGTTCAAATGCCCAAGTGCGGTGACCAATCGGTCGAAGGAGGCGAGGTCGGCATGATTGGGAGCGTGTGCGTAGAGCCGATCGAGCTGCCGTTGCGCGTCGTCGATGTTCCGCGCTGAGAGGGCGCGGACGATGCCGTTGGCCAGCGCGACCACTGGATTGTCGAAGAACAAATCCATCTGCGGGGCGCTTTGCGCTGGAGCGAAGCGGCTGGCGATGAGGCGGTGGAGTTGGGCGTCGGCACTGATGCGCAAGGGTTTTGCGCTGATGAGACGATTGGCTGTACTTGCGGCGGGGCGTGTGTCGCTGGAGCTGGCGGCCGCCTGTTCCACCCACGGCAGAAACTCCTGCGTTTCTTCCACCAGGCCGATGCTCTTCGCATATCCGATGGCTTGCTCGACCTGGCCGCGAATCTTGTCCCGATTGCCCATCAGCACGCTGTCGAGGAATTCGATTTCGCCGCGGCGCCAGCTTTCGTAGTCGCTGTAGATCAGGCGGCCGGATTCGAGCAAGAGTTCCAGCGTTGTGAAGGCGCCTTGCTCGATGAGTTGCGCGTCTACTTGCGCCTGTAGTGTTACGTCTACTGCCATAAGAAGCCCTCAAACGCCGGGCGGCTGGGAGCAGACTCCATTGCTTCCGCCTTTACGTTGGCGGCTGAATGGAGCATCCGTCACGGCGCGAACAGCGATTCCAGATCCGCCGTTGTGAGCTGCGAGGGCAGGGCAGCGTTCGCGTCCGAATAGAGCTGGCTCGCCAGCGCTTGCTTGTCGGCCTGCAACTGCATGATCTTCTCTTCAACCGTTCCTTCAGCGATGAGCTTGTACACGAACACCGGCTTGTCCTGGCCGATGCGATGCGCGCGATCCGTGGCCTGCGCTTCAGCGGCGGGGTTCCACCACGGGTCGTAGTGAATCACGGTATCCGCGGCCGTCAGGTTCAATCCAGTGCCGCCCGCTTTCAAACTGATGAGAAACAGCGGCACCTGCCCGGACTGGAACCGCTCCACCACCACCTCGCGATGCTGGGTGTCGCCGGTAAGCAGGCAATAAGGAATCTCGAGTTCCTTCAACGCCGCCTCGATGAGCGCAAGCATTGACGTGAACTGCGAGAACAACAGAATGCGCCGCCCTTCCGCCACGAGCTCGGGCAGCACGGTGACCAGCCAGTCGAGCTTCGCTGACGGCACCGACTGCGTTTCCGGATCCTTCCCAACCAGTCGCGGGTCGCAACACGCCTGCCGCAGCTTCAATAACGCATCGAGCACGGTGATGTGACTGCGCCCGATCCCCTGTGCTTCGATGATCTCCCGCACATGCCGATGCATCGCGAGCCGGATACCGTCATAGAAATCCCGTTGCCGCTCGTCCAGCACGATGGATTCGACGATCTGCGTTTTCGGCGGCAGGTCTTTCGCCACGGCGTCCTTCGTCCGGCGTAGCACGAACGGCGCGATGCGACGAATCAGCGCCTGGAAGCGCTGCGAGTCGTTGTTCTTCTCGATGGGCGTTCGATACTGGCGCTGAAATTGCTTTTCATCGCCGAGCAGGCCGGGCTGCACGAAATCGAACAGCGACCAGAGCTCGCCGAGATGATTCTCCATGGGCGTGCCCGTCAGGCAGAGCCGATGTTCCGCACGCAGCTGCCGCGCCACCTGAGAAACTTTCGCACGGGGATTCTTGATGGTCTGCGCTTCGTCGAGAATCACGTAAGAGAACTCGCGCTCGAGCAATATCTCGCTGTCCAGAACCAGCAACGGATAACCCGTGACGACGATGTCCGCCTGACTGATTGCGGAGTAAGACTCCCGGCGGCGCGCGCCATGCAGGATCACCAGATTCAGTTCGGGCGCGAAGCGCCGGATCTCATGCGCCCAGTTCCCGATGACACTGACGGGCGCGACGATCAACGTGGGCTTGCGCAGGCGACCCTGTTCGCGCTCCAGAGAAAGATGCGCGAGGGTCTGCACGGTCTTGCCGAGGCCCATGTCGTCCGCGAGGATTCCGCCGAGCCGGTGACGGCGCAGGAACTGCAGCCACCCGAGGCCTTCCTCTTGATAGGGGCGCAGTGTTGCCCGAAAGCCCGCGGGGGCGGAAAGCTGCGGCTGTTCGCGCCTGAAATCAGTCAGTTCGCCCACGAGTGTCAGGAGTGATGCATCTTGGGCGCGCAGTGCCGGCCCGTCGCTACCGTCGGCGAGCTCCACCAGTCGGCTGGCGTGGCTGGCCGGTAGCGACAACGCTTGGTCGGGATTGAGACCGCCCCGGTCGTAGAGCTCCACGAGCGTGTCGGCGATGCGCTGGATGCGCTCGAGCGACACGGGCACGTAGCGACCATCATCCATGCGTACGAGAAGCTGCTCGTCGACACGGCAGTACGGCGCGTCGTCGATCAAGCGGTTCGCGACACTATGGTCTGCGGTAGCCTGCAGATAGCTCGCCAGCACGGGCAGCAGGTTGACGGGGATGCCATCGACGACAACACCCAAACGCAGGTCGAACCAGTCGTGCTCGCGTTCGCTGCCGCGTCGCCGGCTGCGAGCACCTTCGGGCAGCGGCGGCATACCAGCGCGGGAGTTACGCGAGTTGTCGTTTGCTCGCGGTAGAGCGCCATCGCCTTCTTGCGCAGGCAATTCGCCGGTATCCAATCCCTGCTGCACTTCGCCCGGCCGCAACAATTCTCCGTACCACTTATCCGCCGCGGCTACGCGATACGGGAAATCATCCTGGGCGAGGATTTCCCAGCCCTCTGCCTGCAGCACCGGCACGGCCTGCATCACGAAAGCGAGCCAGCTTTCGCGCCCGACCGAACCCGTGGCGTGACGCCCTGGCGATCGGCCGCCGAACGCACTTTCGAGCCGCTCGATGAGTCGCAGTTCGGCCACGGTATCGCGGTCGATCTGATAGAGAGCTTCGCCCGCCATCTGCCGCACGACGTCCTGCCCGAGCGCTAAGCGGCGACTATCGACTTCCAGTCCGTTGTAGATGAAGTAGAGCGCGGTTGCGGGCCCGGCCGTCAAAACCAGCTTTGCTCGCAGGCTGTCGAACGGCTGGCGGCGCACGGGCATCGAGCGCAGTCGGGGAAATCTCGGCGCGCCGATATCGCGTGCGATGTGAGCGTTGGTTGTCTCGACGTCCTCCGGCGCGATCGGAGGCTGATGCCAGTACTCCCTCAGGAACGATTGCGCACAGGGCAGTTCGAGCGGTCCCCATTCACCGGCCGCGGTGTCGACGTAGACCGCAGGCTCCACGTCCAGGATCACGTTCCAGGGCCGCTCGGAATCGCAGCGAAGTCGTTGACCGCCGTCCGGCAGAAATTCCCAAGCAAAGGTTGCTCGCTGCGGGCCGCCAGTGCGCATCGGCTTTCCCTGAAGCGATTGCCAGAAAGCGCGACCCGTCGCAGTCAGCCGCCGCAGCAGGTCGCCTCCCGGTGCGCCGCGAAGTTCCCAGGGGCCGTCGATGTTCTGCAGGGGAATGGTTTTGAGGATCTCCTTGTCCTGCGCATCCACGTAGCGCGGGAACACGCTGCTGGTGTCGCGTCCCGAGCCGTCTCCGTTGATCAAGGTGCGCGGGGTGAAGATGTGTGCGCTGTCCGTTTCGATTTCAGCGCGGCCGGCAGCCAGCTGCCCCACCCAGATAGAGAACCGGAATCGCCCGGAAATCCCTTCGAGCAGGTAGAAGAGCCGCTGCCCCGATACGCCGCGCGGCGCTAACCCACCGACTGCGCGCGATTGCGGCGACTCCACGCTGGCACTCACACCCGCAGCACCAGCACCAGCACCCCCGCGGCTCGCCGCCAGCGGCACCGGGCTCTCACTCTTCGCCGCCGCAATCAACACCGCCGCAACGTGTACGCACGGGTCCCGCCCGCCACAGCTGCATTCACCTTCGATGGAGGGCCCGTCGCTCAGCGTGCGATTGCGCTGCTGAACATAGACACGATGGATCGTGCGCCGCTGGCCGACGGCATTGCCGGAAGGGGAGTCGGTGGCGGCGATGCCCGTGACGACTGCGCCCGCCTGCAGGACGCGAACCTCGGAAACGCACCCGAGGTCGACCAGACGCTCCGCTGCGTCGAACAGCGGAGCGCCGAAGGTCTTTTGAAGCTGGCCCAGCAACTCAGAGATTGCGGATCAGCGCGTCCCCGAATTCCGAGGTTTTCACTTCGGTGGCGCCTTCCATCAGCCGCGCGAAGTCGTAGGTGACCGTCTTCTGGCCGATGGTGCGGTCCATGGCGCCGATGATTGAATCGGCCGCCTCGCTCCACCCCATGTAACGCAGCATCATCTCGCCGGAGAGCAGCACCGAGCCCGGGTTCACTTTATCGAGGTTTGCGTACTTGGGCGCCGTGCCATGCGTGGCTTCGAACACCGCATGCCCGGTCAGATAGTTGATGTTGGCGCCCGGCGCGATGCCGATGCCGCCCACCTGCGCCGCCAGCGC
>JBDTUL010000530.1:0-4567 GCA_040007735.1 Gammaproteobacteria bacterium
TCGACAAGACGATGTTGTGAACCAGCTTTACGGGGCGTTTAGCCGCCTCGCCATTCCGTTGCTGGCGGTACTGTCCGGGCGACAGATCAAGATGCCAATCCTTCAGCAGTGCGCGCTGTTCCTCTCGGCCTTCAACTTTCTCACCCTCGTCGGTTTCAATTGCCAGTTCTCCATGGCGGCCTATATACGAGACGTGCGCGGCGACGGCGCCTGAGCTCGTCCCGCCGCCAGTCACCTTGACCATGACTTCGGGCGTCCGCCCGACTGTACGGGCGATCTGCGCAATTTCGCTCAGTGTGAACTGAATCGGTCGCCCAGAGCTGCCGCGCCGGCCGCCACTGAAGATGTTCAGCAGTGGCTGGCTGTCCCGAGGAAGTCTGACGGGTCTGCTAGTCATAAGCGCTCTCCCAGCTCTTGAGCGATTCGTAGACGAGGTCGTGCATCCGTCCCTCTAGCGACTCGAACTCCGCCCGCGTCTGGGTCAAGAGTCGCAGCAGGTCGGCGGCGTCTCCAGGTTCTTTCGGCAAACCTCGAATGACGCGCGCCCATGCCGTTCCGTATTTGGCCAGCACGACGATGGCTTGCTTGAGCGCTTCGAGCTCGACGGTCGCGAGGGGAGGGTTGCTGAGTAGATGACCCCGTACGAGCGCTGCCACGTATTACGACGCTCACATCTGCCTGGCCGCTGACCGTCGTGCGATGGCGCGGAGGTCGCCTGGACGCAACCGAATGGTGATGCGGTCGGTGCCTGGATCGTGGGACGGCGCTGGGTTGTCAGTGGCGAGCCCTTTCGGAAAATTATCGCGCATCAGTATGCGCACAGCGATGAGCGCCAGCCTTGATTCCGATATGCCTCGCTCGCGAGCCAAGGCCGCAAAAATTTGTTTCTCCTCCGGAGACGGACGCACAGTGATCGACGGCATTCCGGAAGACCGCGTGCCGCTACTCATGGCCATGCCCACGATCTGCTGCAAAAGGCGGACACTTCGCTATCCTGCCATCTCTCAAACTCTGATCCATATGCTCACACTCCATTCGTGCGGTTACATCGCTCGGCTATTTGCCGTCAGTGCGGCGCGCTTTGGCGGACGAGGGGAGGGGAAGCGACAGAAACTGCTGAGTTGCTTTACGACTGCGCGTGGAGTCCAAGGCCGGGCTATTTGTCGTGGTCGACGTGCTGATCCACTTCGCAATGGCATCGGCTGCAATGAAGCGACGGCAACCCAGGACAACACTTGCGAGCTCGCCCTTATGGAGCATCTCGTAGATAGTGTTGCGCGAAATCCCGCCCAGCCGTTGGCGAGCTTCATCGATGGAATACAGGTCACGATCCTTCATACCGACCTCGGCACTCCAAGTGCTGGCCGGTGATCCATCGAGAGTAGGGACAGTTGGGTCACTCGGCCGCGTTAGTCGCGTGTGCCGAATCTATGCTCAATCGGGAGTAAAATGCGAGCCGAGTATCGAGGGTAATTTGGTTAGAAACTTGAGATACGCGGGAGAGACGTGCAACGAGTTGCAACAGGTTGCATCAACTTGCAACACGTCGATACGCCTTGAGACGTCTCGGGACAGCTGTGGAAGCGTGCGCCTGTCGCTCGCGACATGATTGAGTGTTCAAAGAGCGGTCACGTTCAACGCGCGCCTTCGCATCTCCGAGCGAATTCTCCGATCGGACGGGCGCACTCCGCAGGCGCGCACTGAAGAAGCATATGGGGACCGGGGACATCTACGACCGTCGCACGCTGCGCCAATCTCGCGACTCTCTCACCGCACGAATTCGGCACCAGTCTGTCTTCAACCGCCCGTAGGTAGAGCACCGGCACTCGGACTGCCGACAACTCCCTGCAGACATTTACTTCCGCGATCTCTCGAAGGCGAGTCCGTACCGCACGTGGAGTGACCAGCGACATCGTATTTCGGACGAGCATCCGGAGCTCAGGCGTCGCCCGGCGACCGAGCAGAAAAAAGTCCGTCACCCAATCAGGTCCGTTGTGCGTGGGTAAAACGGGAATGAGCGCGGATAGCCAATTCAGGGCTCGTCGCGGACTCGTAACGAAGGAGCCGACCAGCACTACTCCGCGGAGACCTGGCGGGTGAGTGGCGGCAATTGACACCGCGATAGGACCGGAAAATGATTCACCAACGAGAATATAGGGCGCGTCTTGGGGCAGCCTGCGCTCCGCGACGGCTCGACAGTCGGCATAGGTTGAAACTTCTGGGGTCCCGTAGTCAACGACCGTAGTCGTGGCTTCGCAACCCAACGCGGCGATGAGTCGTCCGAACAGCCTTCCGGTTCCGTCGAGTCCAGGAAGAAGCACGAGATGAGGAACGTTCAAAGGCGAGTCCGGCGCTCGAACAGACGGCTCGACCGCGATTTCCGCGAACCGCTTGCAGCCCGGACGGCATATCGACTGAAGCAACTTCTAGAGAAAGTCTGCCTTGAACCAATGCTGGAGGCGCGGCTGCTCCTGATGGTTGAGTGATCGAATTCGATGTCATTGATGCATCCGATTTCTTCGCGCGTCGGAATGCACTGCAGGGTGTTCGACTCGAAAGCCATGCGGGGGTCAGCCAGAGTGTCCAAGGAACGCCAGCAGAGCGCGACAGTCGCCGGCGTCCGCCGCTTGTAGCGCGGCGATATAACGTGCGCGAAGATCGTTCGCAGCAACCAGCGATCCGCGACCCCACTCGAACCGCTGACCCGCGAGTTCCATCAGGAGTAAATCGGCCATCAGCCTGGCGTGACGTCCATTGCCGTTCGGAAACACATGAATAGTTACGAGCCGGTGGTGGTAGCGAGCGGCGATCTCGACGGGTGAATAGGCTTTGTGTGCGATCTGAGCGCGGACGTCGCCCAGCATTTGTTTTAGTCGGACGGGAATCTCGAACCAGGATACTCCGATGTTCTTGTCCGACCGGCGAGCCTTGCCGGCCCACTTCCAGGTCTGATTGAACATGCGGCCGTGTACGATGTGAATGAATCGTTCATCGAGCGGGTCGCCGCGGCGACGGCCCAACAACCATTCGGCCGCCTCGAGGATATTCGCTTCCTCGTACTCGTTGAGTTCCCGCTGGAGCGTGAGATGCGCAGGAATGAGTCCGGCCGCCTCGTCCGGATCAATCGGCGTAGCACCCGGTGCGTATTCGAACTTCATTGCCACAGCCGCGAGCGCTTGCCCTCCAGGAGCTTTCTGCGAAGTTCTGCTATTTCACGTTCGAGGTGCTCGGCGCCCGTTCGCTGATCTTCCAAGGCCATGGAATGGCTGACGCGTGACACTTGATCGCGGGCAATGCGGTCCGCGCGGTCTTCAACCATCTCCTTGAGAGAAAGCTTGGGCACCAGCACATAGCTGAGCTCGCAACCGAGCGCGGCGGCGTATCGCTGCAGTGTGGCCAGTGTGATGTCGCCCTTGGCTTCGTTGCGCTCGGCGTCCACAACGGCGGCTTGGGTAACCCCCACAGATTTGGCGAGCTGGCGCGTCGTCATTCCTAGTGCCTGCCTTATCGCGCGCAACCAGCCGCCGGTCGGGCGCGAACGAGGCAGCGAACGCCATTGACCGAGCGTTTTATCGAGCTGCTGTAGAGCGAGGGAGCGAATCATGGGCGCATTCCGAGTAGCCAAAGCTAATCGAGAAGACAATATATGAGTAGTTATAGCCTGTCTAGGAGAGGTATAAAAACGAGCGATAACCTGTCAAAAGTGCAGACCAATTCACGCTAACCTATTGAGGCGGAACAAATATGGCTGTGTTTCCCCCCATCTCGCTAAGGTTAAGTAGCAGCCTTGGCGATTTCACGGGTTTCTCCAATGCGCCTTCAGGCTCCGAACTCACGGCCGAGTATCGTTCGATACTGCGAGCACTAGCCTGACTGCCTCCAGCTCGACGGTCGCAGCGGAGGGTCCGCGAGTGCATGCCCACGGACTAACGCTGCGATGTACTTCGATGGTCTGGTGTGGGCATGCCGCAGCGCGCGCGGCGATCGCCGCAAGTCGCCTGGACACGAACGAATGGTGATGCGATCCGGTGCCGGGGGTCATGCAACGGAGCCGGAGCTGGAAAGGACGTCATTGCGCAACGCAACCGCTGCGCTCGGCACTCGAGGGGTGCCCCGCCGTCTCAATGGCCATGCCAGTTTGTTCGCTCAGCATCCAAGTATGTTTCCGCGCTCAACTCGGTGCATTGCGCGTTGGCGGGCGGCTCTACAACCCGCACGTGCGACGGAGAATTCTGGAGCTGCCTCGGAAAGATCGCGAGATTCAGCCGTTGGGTGAGCGTCGAGGAATACAACACGCCCTCAAAACCAGCTTGCGACAGCAGATGACCGAAAAGTTGAGAGTTTGCGGGAGTCGAGAACATCGTCGGCAGTTCGCGCCAATTCGGCGATTTACGTTGCCGCCATAAACCAATCGCGGGAGCGGGTTCGGGAGATACTGAGCCGGAATTTCACTCCGATCTCCTGCTCCATCGACACTCCGGACGTGCGCGTGTTAGCGGCGGTGCCAATACTGAGGGCTCGGTTGTCGGATCGAGATAGGGCGTGCCGGCGGCGAGACCGCCATCCG
>JBDTUL010000531.1:0-4560 GCA_040007735.1 Gammaproteobacteria bacterium
CATGGTGCACTTTGAAGAGCGCCTCACCCGATAAAAGGCGCACGACGCGCTCATGTTCACGGAACTCAACTTCCAGCCGAGTGCTCGTGTTGAGGTGAACCACACTCCCGTCTTCGAGCTCCAGCGCCCGTTGCTCACCGAGCGCGGTGACATAGGTGCGAGTGTGGCCGCCGAACATATACACTCCGGCCAGCACGAGCACGCTGGCGACCAGCGCCGCAGCCAGAGAGAACAACAAGCGACTCTTCGGCGTCCGGTGCTCAGGTTGAGCATCTCGTTGAGTCAATGACACAACCTTCTCCGGCGACGTCGGGCCAACCGTCCATAACCCTTCCTGATCCAGATGAGGCAGCTCGTGATCCAGCGCGACCATGAGCAGATAGTGCTCCACGTGGCGTTTGGACTCGGCGAGGAACTTCGCAAGCCTCGCGGGTGCGGTAGTGTCTCCGGAGCGCATGTCCTCGAGCAGTTGCGAGCTCTGCTGCGCCAGTATTTCGTCGATGTCTCGTGTTCTCATGTGTCTTTCGCGCCTTCCATGTGCGGATTAACGGTCCCACGTCCGCGCCATGAGTCTGGCGCGGGCCTTGATCAGGTTCTTCTTGACGGCGTGCACCGAGAGTCCAGTGGCCCGGCTCGCCTCTTCGTAAGTCATGCCGTCTCGCTTGCAGGCGAGGAGCACCTTTCGATCTTGCTCAGGCAACTCCGCGAGCGCCTCATCGAGCTGCCGGATCAGGTTCGCGCGGTCGGTATCATCGGTTTGCGGTGCGTGCTCCAGATTGCGATCCGCTTCCTGCATGACGCGTGAGTCGAACGTGACGACCTCGCCCTGGCGGCGCTCCCGAATCCAGAATTCGCGCAGCACGTTGAACGCAATCCCGAACAGGTAGGCCTGGGGCTTGAGGACGACGTCGTCCCGGTCCTTCTTGCAGAGCCGCTCGAACACGATCTGGCACAGATCCTCGGCATGCTCCCGGTGGCCGCCCAGGCGCTTGCGCAAAAAGGCATGCAGGGCGTCCGCATAGTCCTGAAACAGGCTGGCCGCGACGCTCTGGTCTGGGGCTGCTTTTCCGTGCATCGAATCAGGCATCGACCATTCCCGGTTACCTCTTGTCTGTAGAGTGCGTCAGGCGCGGGAAATCGGGTACTCCAAAATCAAATAAATAGGGCGCCGGGGGCGCCGCGCGGCCCGGCTTTGTCAATGTGACGCGGCAAATCGACGACGAGTGTTCCGACCCGCCGCCCGGCGGATTTCTTTGCACCCGCGTACCCGTTTTCAACGAAACGACACACTCTACGACATGGAGCGCGCTGTGCGGCGCGTCCTAATAACCACAAACTGCCTGAAGGAACGGGCTTCGGGAGTGCGCGCATGAGTTGGGATACAAACAAGGCTCGGTTCGGAGCAAGCATGGTGGGCGTTGCGGTGGCAACACTGCTCGGGACAGTGGCTCGCGCGCAGGATGCGCCGGTTACCGCGTTCGCCATCCATGAACAATCGATGGATCGGGCACTGACGGAGTTCGGGATCGCAACCGGCCTGCAGGTGTTGTTCGACTCCAAGCTGGTGGAAGGCCGGCGGTCACCGGAAGTAGTGGGCACACTGACGGCCCAACAGGCATTGGGTCAGTTGCTGAAGGGAACGACGCTCAACGCCGCTGTCGTCAATGCGCGGACGGTTGCGATCAGGAGTGCGGATGTGGAGGCGGTTGCAAAGCCCGCGGCCAACACTACGCAAGGCCAGGGCCATTTCGTTCTGGCGCAAAGCTCCCCGCGCGAGAACGAAGCGGGGGCAAGTGAGCGCACATCCGACACCGCTCAAGGCAAGCAGCCAGACAAGGATGATCTCGAGCAGGTGCTCGTCACGGCCAATCGGCGCGAGCAGCGCGCGCAGGATGTCGCATCGGCATTGCAGGTCCTGAACGGAGGCGATATCGAGCGAAACGGCGCCAATGGTTTTGCGGACTACCTCTCACAGGTCGCTGGCGTCAGCTTTCGCGACCAGGGAGGCGGGTCCAAGCGGGTTGCTGTGCGCGGCATATCCAATCTGTCGGGAACGGACAACGGCATTGCCGGCTCAGTGTCGACCGTCGGGTTGTATTTGAATGATGTTCCGGTGCAAGGCACGTCCCTGATGCCGGACCTGTCCCTCTACGATCTTAGCCGTATCGAAGTGCTCAAGGGCCCGCAGGGAACTCTGTACGGAGAAGGGGCTATGGGTGGTGCCATCAAGATGGTGCTGAATCCGCCCGATACCCGTGCCTTCGGGGGCAAGGCGGATGCCAGCTTTTCCAATACAGACCGCGGTACCCCTAACTATCGCGTTCGCGGCGCCGTCAACGTACCGGTCAGCGATCGAGTGGCGGCGCGCCTGGTTGGCAGCTATCGCAGCGATGGTGGCTACATCGATAACACGGCCACGGGCGATAAAAATCAGAATGACAGTCGGGCCTATTCACTCCGGGCGCTGGTGGCTGCGAATGTCACCGAAGATTTGTCGGCGGAAGTGCTGCTCCTCCACGATTCGTTCTCGCAGGACGGCGTCTCTCAGTACGACAAGACTGCTGGCGACCTGAACCTGCCGGTTCCCACCCCGCAATCGAGCGATGTGGATTCATCCATTGCGGGCCTGACGCTGAAATATGATTTCGGTCCCGCGGAGCTCACCTCCGTGTCGTCCTATTTCCACCAGGATGGCATCCAGAATCTGCAGCTCGATTTCATAACCTCCGCCTTGTTTGCGCCGTTTGGCAGCCAGCAGGCGCCGTTGATTTACGACTACACACTGAAATCTTTCGCGCAGGAGCTGAGGCTCGTCTCGCAAGGAGAGCGGCGTCTGAACTGGATCGTGGGCGCCTTCTATCGGGACAAGAAGCGTCCGACCATCGCATCGGTGCCCATCGCAACGACGGAGCTTGCGGCGGTCAACGCATCTCTGGTGGCTGCGGGACAGGTGCCCGTGCCGGCCGGCGGAGTATTTCTCGGAGTGGACTATGAGGATGGCTACAAGCAATCCGCGGTCTATGGCGAGATCAACTACGAGATTACGCATGCCCTCGAGCTGACCGTCGGGCTTCGTGCCTATGACGAAAAGGTTACCTTCGACGAGACGGACCACGGGTTCAGCCTCGCCTCGTTCTTCAACCTGGGAAAGCAGCCGCAGCGAAACAACAGCGATTCGGGAATCGTTCCCAAGGTCGGGCTTTCCTACAAGCTGAGTAAGGACGCGCTGGTTTACGGCTTGGTCTCGAAGGGATTCCGATCGCCGGTCATCAACGTGAACAAGACCTTTGGCTGGGGAGATGAGGGCGCGGAGGCAGACAAGCTGGTGAGCTACGAGCTGGGTGCCAAAACGGCGTGGCTGAACGGGCGCCTGATCCTGAACGGCTCGGTTTATTATGTGGACTGGTCTGATATTCAGATGCTCCTAGCGTCCACCGCACCCGGAGATATCGGCGCGTTCGAGAACGGCGGCGACGCGGAGATCCGGGGTGCGGAGCTCGAGACATCCTATCGCGTAGGCGGCGGAACGTTTCTGGGGGCCACCTTTGCCTACACGGATGGCAAGATCGTCAGGAGCCTGACGAATACCATTGGTCGGGTTCTTCCCAATTCGCCTGAGATCACGGCGAGCGCCTTCCTGGAGCAGAACTTCCCTCTGCCGGTCCACAATGGCGAGGGTTACCTGCGCTTCGACGTGTCGTATACGGACAAACAGGCCATCCGGCCCGTAGTCATTAATATTCCGACGCTGGCCGGGCAGAATGTGTTCGTGGATTCCTATTCGATGGGCAACCTGCACCTCGGTGGCCGATTCGGCGCATGGGGCGCCGAGCTGTTCGTGGACAATCTCTGGGACACTCGCGCCGAGCTCGGGCGCGGGGCCATCGGCTCCAATCTCAACACTACGAATCTGAACCTGGTCAACGTGTCGCGCCCCAGGACGATCGGCGTGTCGGTCAACATGTCGTTCTGAGCATCCGGGCGATGTCTAAATCAGACTTCAGGGCGGCGGCGGCCGCCACTCGCTGGAATATCCAGCCCTTCATCAATGGGCGCTACAGGCCGTCCACTGCGGTTGAGCACTTCGACAACATCAACCCGGCCACCGAGGTGGTCATGTGTCGGGTGCCCGTGGGAACTGCGGCCGATGTCGATCACGCGGTCCGCGTCGCCCGGCAGCGTTTCGAGGATGGAAGCTGGTCGGAATTGCCGCCAGTGCGCCGTGCCGAGATTCTCGTAAAGCTCGCCGATCTGATCGTCGAGAACAGCGCCGAGCTTGCGATGCTGGATAGCCTGGAAATGGGCAAGCCCATCCAGGCGGCACTCTACGACGCCACGCATTTCGCGCCAGTGCTGCTGCGGTCCTGGGCGGGTTTCGCCGACAAATTAGTGGGCGTGAGCGCTCCTTTGGTCTCGGGAACACTGGCGTGCAATACGTTCGAGCCGCGGGGTGTGGTGGGGGCCATAACGCCCTGGAATTTCCCCTGCGTCTGCAGCGTATATAAATTCGCGCCCGCGTTGGCAGCTGGCAATACCGTGGTGCTCAAACCCTCTGAGCTG
>JBDTUL010000532.1:0-4546 GCA_040007735.1 Gammaproteobacteria bacterium
CACGTCGCCCGTCGAAAGCTGCAGTCTGCCGGGCATGATCCAAAATCCGTCGAGGAGGCGCTGGAACAGGCCCAAGTCGAGGCGAGGCGCGCGCGAGAGACGTTGGAGCGGGTACGGGACTATGTGTCGTCGGGCCGGCTCGATCTCACCGAAGTCGATGTCGAAGCCCTGGTCCACCGGCTCGCCAACCTGATGGCGAGCGACGCTAAGGCGCGTGGCGTCAGCATCACTGTTGCCGGTGGCCATCACCTGCCGGCAATTCGAGCCGATAGGATACAGCTCGAACAGCTCGTGCTGAACCTTCTGTCGAACGCTGTGGACGCGGCGGCCGAACATGCGCATTCCGGAGGGCAGGTACAGGTGCGGATCGCCCAACGCAGAGATCAGATTGAGATTGTCGTCGAAGACAATGGACTCGGAATTGAACCCAGCATTTCAGATCGGATGTTCGAGCCCTTCGAAACATCGAAACGGAAGGGCATGGGACTGGGGTTGACCCTCGTGCGCCAGATAACTGACGCACACGGCGGCAAAGTCGGATGGCTATCGGTAGAGCCACGCGGCACGCGTTTCATCGTTGAACTGCCTGTCGACGGGCCGGATCGTCATGGCTGATGAAGTGTCAGTCGCGATCGTCGATGACGATCCAAAGGTCAGGGACTCGCTGCGATTGCTGCTATCCACGGCCGACATCGACGCGGCGATGTTCGGGTCTGCGGAAGCGTTTCTTGAGTCTGGAACGCGGCGAGGCGCGTGCTGCCTGCTGCTGGATATGAAGCTACCGGGAATGAGCGGTATCGAGCTGTTGAATCGTCTGCAGCAAAAGTCGAGCGACGCCTATTCGGTTATCATGATCACGGGGCATGGCGACGTTCCCACGGCGGTTGCGGCGATGAAATCGGGCGCCTTCCATTTTGTCGAGAAACCATTCGACCCCGACGCCCTGCTCTCGCTCGTCCAGGATGCGTTCGAACACCTGAGCAAGGCATCCGACAAACAGTCACGGTTGGCGGCGCTCGCCGAGCGTCGGGAGTCCCTGACCGCGCGGGAGCGGGAGGTGCTCAATCATCTGGTGGACGGACTTCCGAGCAAGTTGATTGCCCATGAGCTCGGTATCAGCACCCGCACCGCGGAGCATCACCGATCGGCCGTTATGAGGAAGATGGAGGCGCGCACACTCTCCCACCTCGTCAGAATGGCGCTCGACCTGCAACGCGCAGAGCAACCATGACCTGAAGCACGTTCGCCGGCCGCGATGGCCCAGCACATACGACGAACCGCAATTGTAGCGCCGAATGTCGTATGATGACTGGCTCGAGTGTATATTCCGAGGCAACCGATCCCTGACCCCGGCGCGACGGGAGCGGCACGCCCAACACACACATCAGCTCTCATCCGCAAGCCTGGCAATGATCCGATTTCGCCGCATCTTCGACCTCTCCACCGATGTCGATCAACACCGCTTCGCGGAGACCGAGGAGCTGTTTCGGCTTGCCTTCCCAAGCGAGCCCGAGGGTATTGAGCACATCGCTCGACTATTGCGAATTCGGCCGAGTTTGGCATTCGATCCCATTCTCTTGATCGCAACCGACGGTCGCCACCGGGTATCCGGTCTCGCCTTCGCCTTCGATTTCCAGGAGCTGCACTACGCCTACCTGCAATACATTGCGAGTGACCCTAGACGATCTTCGCGCGGCATCGGAGCGGCGCTCTACGAGGCGTTGCGCGAGCTTCTCGCTGCGCGCGGCGCACGGGGTCTCTTTCTCGATGTGCCCCCTGCCGATATCACCAAACTCGTCGAGCCTGCTCGACTGGTCGTCAATCGCAAGCGGCTGCAATTCTATGCCCGCTATGGCGCTCATGAGGTTCAAGGTACCCGCTGGGACGTCGAACCCAATCCGCGCAACGACGGATATTTAACGACGCTACTCTTCGATTCACTTGGCCGCCGTCCGCGCCTGCCGCGCGCCGACGCACGCCGGGTCGTGCGAAAAATCCTGGTCGAGCAATACCGATACGAGTTCGATGATCCATTCGTATCGGGGATTGTGCAGTCCTTCAGCAGCGACCCCGTGAGTCTGGCGCCGCTGTCGAAGCGTCCAGCCGCCGCAACGCCGACCAAAGGTAAATACCTCGCGCCGATAAAGGTCGTGGCGGTCGAGCGGCATACCATTCATCATCTGAAGGAGAAGGGCTACGTCGAGCGGCCCGTACGCGTGCGAGCGATCCTGCAGGGCCTCGACGGCCTCCCGGTGGAACGTGTCGCGACACGCCACTTCTCGGAAGAGCATCTCACCGCCGTGCATCACCCAGCGCTGGTCGGTTATCTGAAAGCGATGAGCCAGAGGCTCGACGAGAAAGCGCTGGTCTATCCTGAAGTCTTCCCGATCCGCCGTCCGGACCGAATTCCCCGCGCGCTCGAAGACCGTGCAGGTTACTTCTGCGCCGATACGTTCACGCCCCTGACCCGCAATTGCTATCCCGCGGCGCGCGATGCAGCGAACGTCGCGCTGACGGCGGCGTTCCTTGTCGCCGATGGGGAACGCCTTGCCTACGCCCTCTGCCGTCCGCCCGGACACCATGCGGAGCGTCGGATCTATGGCGGATTTTGCTACTTCAACAACGCCGCGATTGCCGCACAGGTACTGTCTCGTCGCGGCAAGGTCGCCCTGCTCGACATCGACTACCATCACGGTAATGGCGCGCAGGACATCTTCTACGGGCGCTCCGACGTTCTTACCGTCTCGATTCACGGGCATCCTAGTCACGCGTATCCGAATTTCTCCGGCTACGCGGACGAACGGGGCGAGGGCGAGGGCCTCGGGTTCAATCACAACTTCCCGCTCGACCCGCCCGTCGACGATGAGCGCTACCTGTCGATCCTGGATAAGGCGCTGAAGCTGATCACGCGGTTCCAACCGCGCTGCATCGTCGTGTCGCTCGGTTTCGACATCATGCGCGGCGATCCGACGGGTGCTTTCGGTGTCACGTTTCAGGGAATGCGGCGTATCGGGCGGCGCCTCGGGCGCCTCGGCCCTCCGACTCTCATTGTGCAGGAGGGCGGCTATTCCGTGCGCAATCTGCGGCTGGGGTCTCACGCCTTTTTCGGCGGCCTGGCAGCGGCATGGTTCGATCGGTGAAACCGCGTTCGAATCGATTCACTTGGTCCTGATGCGTTGAGGACCCTCAGCGCAGACATGGGGACTAGCAGCAGGCGGCTCTTGAGCGAGAGTTTCAGCGACCTCGCGGTTACGATGGGCCGGGAATTCTCTCTAAGGCAATCAGCTTGAATTGCCGACAAGTCCTGACGGGGAACTCCGCCAGTTTCTGAAGCGCGGCCTGACGTGGCTTAGTGTGACGGCGCGGCGCCTTCTCCGACTACAATGAAGGGCGCCCAATTGGCGGGATGGGCGTTGAGTTCGCCAGCTTTCAACATCTCTAGCATCGAGAGGCGCAGTGCCTGCGCACGACCCATCCGCGGGTCCGCGCGCAAATGGCCGAAGGTTCCCGTGACCAGCTTAACTGTGACGTCCGAGTTGACGGCCCAGTGCGAGACCATGAGCGCTCTTGCTCCCGCATAAAAGAAGGATCGAGCGAGGCCAGAAAGCATGTTGAGTCGTTCGTGACCGCCGCCTCCCGCGGCGGTATTACACGCCGATAGCACGACCCAATCGGCGTCGAGATCCAGGCGTGCGACCTCTGACCCGGTGAGCAAGCCGTCGTCTGCCTCGCTGGCCGTATCCGGAGGCGTCAACAGAAGCGCAGGTTCAGCTGAACCGCCGAAGAGTTCACTCTCCGTCGACAACAATCCGTGCGTCGCAAAATGAACGATCCTAGCGCGCCGCAGCGCTCCCGAAGCCGACAATGCCTTGACGGCCGTTTCCGTCGCTCGCTTGCCAAGATAGACGGCATCATCGAGTTCCCCGAGTGAGCGGCTGACAGTGCAGAGTTCAAAAGCGGTCTCGGGCAGCGGATATTGCGCCCGGAGGAATTCGATATTGGCGATACCGCTCCTGTAGAATTTCGCCGCTGGTGCCCGCACAGCGCGAGGGATCTGTTGAATAGGGTGTGCTGAGGTTTGGGTACATTGCTGGAATGCCGAGGCCGCACGGTCTTGCCCGTCCGGCCCGACGAGCACTGGATTGCCAAATCCGATGAATGCTCGTGTCGCGGCGCTCGGCTTTGCGGCTTGGCGCAATGCTGCAAGGCTGGCGACTGAGGGCAATATCGTGATCGCGTGGCTATGCACGAGCCACTTTGTCAAGTCGTAGCGGTATAAACCTGCGGAATCGAACTCGGGCTGCTCTGTGACAAGAACGTGGAATGGCAGGCGTCCCAGAACTGCGGATGGAACAATGAGAAGTTGGCGATGATCAATGAGATCGCCCAATTGGCCAAAAAGCGCACGATAGAGTGCGTGCGCGCGGCCTGTGTCAAAGGGCAGGGAGTCACCGGGTGCGGACCCTTTCACAGACAATTCGCTGCCGAGCAGACGGCGACAGAGATCACCTCCTTCGTCACGCCAAGCCGTCGTGTCGAGTCCGCA
>JBDTUL010000533.1:0-4537 GCA_040007735.1 Gammaproteobacteria bacterium
ATTTTTGCCAGGCCCCACGCGCGCTGAGAATCCTGTTACCCATGATTCGCCCATGCGTTTCATGGCCCTCGAGGTAGCAGCTGCACGAGGCCTCCTCGAGGCCGGGTCGATTCAGGATAGAAAGGGCGCCGCGGTGATAAGAGATGAGCTGCCGCTTCTGCAGCGAGCGCGCCGCAGTCGTGATACTCACACGACGTACAGCAAGAAGCGATGCGATGAACTCCTGGGTGACGGGAAGCTCATCGGAATGCGCTCCATCGCTGATCATAAGGATCATGCGCGCCAGTCGGGCTTCTATGAGATGGTAGCGGGCGCAGACCGCCATTTGTGCCAGCTGGCTCATCAGGCAGTATGCATAACGTTTCAGTTCCCGGCCGAACGCAGGGCTCCGTTGAAGCCGGTACTCGAACGTACGGACGTCCATGCGCAAAGCTCGCCCGGCTCCTCGGACGATCGCCTGCACGGGTGCGACATTCACGTCCCACGCCGTCCAGATTCCGAGCATACCCTCAGCTCCGGCGTGTCCCACTTCAAGTCGGTGATGTTCGTCGATGCACCTTGTTGTCGAGATCATGGCGCCTGTGGGGAAATACACTTCCGCACTGCGGTCGCCTTGCTCACACAACACATTCCCTACCAATAAGTCGACGGAATCGCAGCTCGCGACCCACTTTCGATGCTCCGCAGCCGGTAGCGCTGCGAGGAGCAAGTTTTCACGCACGTTCCCACGCGGTGCCGCGACCGGAACGATCCCGTCTGTTCGAGTGCCTGAATGGAGCATCTCCACAGGAACACCCGGCGGCGTCCGTGCGTCGGTTCGCTGCCGCACATAAATCAAGGAAGATCGATGCGTGCGTCGCTCCATACCCGAGTTCGATGTGCGCAATGCGTCCGCTCGGAGCCAACCATCGCAAAGGCGGTGTGTTTCGGGAACGGCTTGCTTACGTTGGCTATCGCACGGTCCGCCGCGTGCATACCCTGTCCATGGCGAATTGCTGATTACGCAGCAATCGGTGTGTGGAAGAGGCCGGAACAGTCGGAGTGCCAGGCGAAGTGTTCGATATTCGCCGGTTGAACTGCGGTTTTCCCGCATCGCTCGAAGGGCGTCAGGCCACTGAGTCCGGCATGAGCGCCCCGCTGGTTATAGTAGGCAGCGAATCGATTCAGTTTGCGATGCAGCGACAAGGCTCGCGCGCTGGCGGCCGGCTTCAATCACCACTTCACGAAGCCGGTTGAACCGGAGCGGATTAGTGAAATGCTGCGCGCTCTGACGAGCGTCCGGCGGTAGCTGTTGCTGTCTCCAATCCTTTCTCAAATCCGGGCGCCCTCCATGAATGATCGTGGCGGCGTTTGCTCTACTGCCAGATTCGCGACATTTTGCTGAGCGGAACGCCGCGCATTCTTGGGCTCCACACCCACGTTCTTCCCAGACTGCAAGCCCGCTCCTGTCGGCTGGCGCTCGGTGCGTCGCGCCCGCGTACTGACGGGGAGGCATGATCTTGCGCGCGACAAATCTTGGAAACGCCAAGGACAACTGAGATATTCAGCGACCCTGCCCCAGTGATTAAAAGTCCGGCAAACTCGGCAGCAGAGGACTTTAATCATGGCAGACGAACTCACCCCGGCGCAGGTGCGAATGATTCGAGCGCTCTGCGCAGCAAGCCCGATTGGAATCACGCCAACGGATTTGGCGAAAACCTTGGCTCTTTCAACGACCACGGTCGGAAGCCTCTCCGTGACGGTGGAGCAGAAGGGATTTTGCTCGCGTGAGCGGATGGAATGCGTATCTATTTGCGGCCCACGCCGCTCGCTCTCGCATATGTTGCGCGAAACGTTCCGAGTGCGGTGGAAATGGATTGCCCTGGTAAGGCTACCAAGCCCCGACATCCGCGAACGCCTGCCGCATGACCTGCCGATCATGATTTTCTATTCCCTCCTCGATCAGCGCCGCTGCTCGAGGAGCCGGGATACACGATTGGCTTGCGGCATCTACCGTAAGGCCGACAGCCCAATCGTGGTGAGCTCGAAGGATCGCGCAGACCGCGCGAGGACCCACGCATGCGGTCAGACCTGCGAAATCTGGGGGACCGGGGTCCGCGTGGCCGAAGTGGAGAAATGCAAGTTCGGGCTAAAGAGGCCGTTTTTTACGGCCCCCCTTCTGCAGTCTCCTATCGCTCATTTGACCGGCAACTCGCGGACTACATCGTGCGCTGCTTTATCCGGACGCAAACCAAGATAGGCGGCGTGGCGCAAGTGGTTGTCGTCCGTCCATTGCACAAAGCGAACCTGCACCACCACTTTTGGCTTGATCCACTGCATCTCCTTCATCTCCTCTGCGCTAATGCCGCCACCCCACCGCGATGAACTTACGTGCGGCAAGTCACTGAAAGGGCACGTTGCAGTGTGGAGCGGCTTCAGGATTGTCATCAGTTCGCGACGGGTGTGCGGAATCATGCCGGCGCGCACTTTCGCAGCGAACCGCAACGTGCGAGCTTCGTAGTATCCAACGATCAACGCATCGATGCCGCTTCCAGAGGGTCGATACCCTCCGATCACAAATTCCTGTTGATGCTCCAGCTTCAACTTCTGCCAGTCCGCTGAGCGTTCTCCAGGCTCATACAGTGAGCTGGCACGTTTGGCAATCACGCCCTCGAGTCCCATCGCGCGCACCGCCGCGACGATGTCCACAAGCTTTCCCGGCAAGGCCTGCGATAGAAGCAGGCCGGTGTTGTAAATCAGCTTCGGGAGCGTGCCCCGCCGCTGCCTGAGAGGCTGTTGAGTTAGGTCTCGCCCATCCAGATGCAACGCATCAAAGGCGTAAAAAACGATCTGGTTCTGAGGGTGCGCGCGTCGATTCTGCAGGGCCTGGAAAGAAAGATGACCTCGCTCATCGAGCGCAACGATCTCACCATCGATGAGCGTTTGCTTCGCCTTCAACTTCGCCGCGGCTGCGACGACTCCGAAGTACCCAATTGATGGAGCCGTGCCCGCCACGTTGGGTAGTCCATGTCCCTTTCAACCCGGCCGCCCGGCGTGTGAAGAACGAAGTAGCGGCACTCGGTCGAGTCAGGAAACGGCGTCTCGTTGGGATAGGCATATGAACGGCGTGGCCACGCCCCGACACATCCGGCGACGATTTCGCCATCGACCGCGTACGCGACAATCGGACCGGGGATCACCTGACGAACTCCTCGCTTGATGAGCCCGACGCGCGCGTCTCGATCGCGTTGAAGGTAGTAGCCGTTAGGCAGCGCTACGTCAAACCGTGACGTTGACGTGGTTGCGCACGCCGGCAGCGTCGCGCTAACCAATAATAGGGCAACCCTCGAAACCTTGGACGAAGGCCCCTGACGATGTCTCGAGCGCATGCTTAGCCTGTCACAGCAGATTGAAGGATGAACGTGCAGTGCCTTATGGCGCGGGCCGGCGCTTTCGTGCGCGGACCCGTCGCCATCAACTGAGCTGCGATTGCGTTTCGAGATTGAGAGTCTGTTCATGTATGGCCTACGATGCGGTGCAGGGGGACCTCAGGTGCCTGCGTCTGTGACACTATCGGCGGCGGAATTTAGGAGCGCCCGGCGAAATTTTCAAGGGGGCCCCGGTCAGGCGATATCCGCGCTGTGAACAAACTGTGATCCCGATTCAATCACGGCGGTGAAGTCGGGCATTGGAATTTGTTTTAGAGCAGCCTCAGCGCACCTTTAAATGTATATGCGCTCCCTATCTAGGCGCCATCGTCAACTGACCGGAAGATAGCTGTGGTCCGCATTTATCGGATCAGGGAGGGTCCGGGGTGGTTCCATTGATGGGTTAAGCAGGCGCGAGCGAATACTCATGATGCAATCCGCCGAGTATCGTCGTTGAGCGGACCGAGCCCAGATCACCGAGTCGATGCCGGGATTTCGGCAATGGCTGCTGGCGATTCTGAGGTGGATCCGGAATGCCGGGACCCAGCGCCATGGGGGAATAACTCTGCATACGTCCTCCCTCAAAGCCTCGGGCGCGCCCACATCTCTTCGTGTATTAAAGTGGAGACGGCGCCACTTCTCGTGCTACGCGGAGAAAAGCGTTACGAACCGACGAGTGTACGAATCCAACGTGATGAGGTGTTTTGCAGAATTTCGTGAGCTGGCGCCAATAGCCTCGCTTGCGCCTCAGGACGAACGGCACAACGCCTTGGGCGAGCCAAACTACCAGGCCGCCTCCCGGACCACTACCGTGACTGCGGTGCGCAGGTAGTCAGCCAGGAAGGACTTGCGCTGACCGTCCACGACGACACGTCCACGCAGTACGTGCTGCGGATACGCCGCGCCGACCGAGGGCAAGGCCTCCAATACAACGCGATAAAGGGCCTGTTGCGGAATGAGCTGCCCGTTGCGCTCACGCGCAGGGAGATGTCCGCCATGCTGAGCCGCCAGCATCTGTTCACCGAGCACGCAGAGGCCTGCGTGGTCGATGCGACCGAGGTGTGGACGATCGCAGCTCGACGCGTCGAAGCGCTGGACCGGTTGGGCGAACGAAATCGCGAGATCGAAGC
>JBDTUL010000534.1:0-4535 GCA_040007735.1 Gammaproteobacteria bacterium
TCGGCGAGACGAGCGAGTTCCTCGCGAAGCTGGAGGGCCGCGAGCGCATCCCACTGGCGCAGAATCTGCGTGGGTACGACGGCGCGAATCATGGCCGCACCGGACAGACGAGATCGACGCGGGCGGCGTACTCCCCGGAGGCGAGCACTTCGCGGTCGGTCAGCATCGCGGCCAGGGTGGCGTCGCAGAACACGCGAGCCAGCCATCGATCGTTCGTACTCGGTGCATCGGCTAGCAGCGCAACCGGCAGGAAGAGAGCAGCGGCGAGGCCAATGAGCTTTGATACAGTTCGCGATGCCATTCGATTGCTCCAATGAAGCAACTAGGTGGTGGCGCGAGCCGGTGTTTACCCACCGAAGCGCGCCGTTCGCTTTCCGTACCGTTTACGTATCAGGCACCTAACCAATTGAATTACCAGAACAACTGCATCCGGCACATGGATGACTGAGCGGGCCGTCACGCAGGCGAAGCGGCCAGCGCTCAGCGCCTTCAAGGCCGATGCGACGTATGACCCGAGCTGCACGCGTTGCCCGCGGCTCGCGTCGTATCTGGCTGAGGCGCACGCCAAGTATCCAACGTACTGGTGCCGGCCGGTCCCGTCGTTCGGGGCTTCTAGGCCTCGTATCGTGATTGTCGGCCTGGCGCCGGGAATGCACGGGGCCAACCGCACGGCGCGGCCGTTCACCGGTGACTATGCCGGCATCCTGCTGTACGAAACGCTGCACGAACTGGGGCTCGCTACGCGGGCGACCTCGGTTTCGGCTGACGATCCCTTGAAGCTGGTCAATGCGCGCATCATCAATGGGGTCAAATGTGCCCCGCCGGACAACAAACCCTCTCCCGACGAGATTCGTCGCTGCAACGATTACCTGAAGACCGAGCTCGGCACGCTTTCGTCGGTGCGCGTGTACGTGGCGCTGGGGCGCATCGCCCACGATGCGTTCCTGATGGCGGAAGGCCTGAAGCGCAGCAAGTTTCTCTTCGGCCACGCTCGCGAGCATCCGCTCGAGGGCGCGCGGCATCTCATCGACTCGTACCACTGCAGCCGCTACAACACGAACACGCGCCGGCTCACTCCGCAGATGTTCAAGTCCGTGCTGTCACGGGCCTGCGAGCTGGCGGGGTTATGATCGCGGTGTCCGGCGCGGCGCGCGCCGTTGCCTGACTTCGCTGTGCTGTGAGTGAATCCATAGACACCGGGCCGGATGCCCTGAAGAGCTTCGTCGCTTCACTGCCGCGGCGGCCGGGCGTCTATCGCATGTACGGCGAGGAGGGCGACCTGCTCTACGTCGGCAAGGCGCGCAGCCTCAAGGACCGCGTCGGCAGCTACTTCAGCCCGAGCAAGATCGACCCCCGCATCCATGCGCTGGTCCAGCAGATCGCCCGGATCGAAGTCACGATCACGAATTCCGAGACCGAGGCGCTGCTGCTCG
Source organism: Gammaproteobacteria bacterium (assembly GCA_040007735.1). Taxonomy (GTDB): domain Bacteria; phylum Pseudomonadota; class Gammaproteobacteria; order Steroidobacterales; family Steroidobacteraceae; genus JADGHX01. The sequence goes on from JBDTUL010000534.1 coordinate 1,434, forward strand.
AATACAACCTCATCAAGGCGCACCGGCCGCGCTTCAATGTCGTGCTCCGGGACGACAAGAGTTTTCCGTACATCCACCTGTGCGAGGACCATGAGTTCCCGCGGCTCGCGTTCTATCGCGGCTCGCGAGGCGACCCCGGGCGGTACTTCGGCCCGTTTCCGGGCGCGGGCGCCGTGAAGGAAACCCTGCAGCAGCTGCAAAAGCTCTTTCACATCCGTAACTGCCGCGACACGTTCTTCGCCAATCGCAGCCGGCCCTGCCTGCAGCACCAGATCGGCCGCTGCTCGGCGCCGTGTGTGGGCCTCATCGAGCGCGACGCCTATGCGCAGGACATGAAAGCCGCCGTGAAAGTGCTGGAGGGCCGCAGCAGCGAGGTGAATGCGGACCTGCAGGCGCGCATGGAGCGCGCCGCCGAGAAGCTGGAATTCGAGCGCGCGGCGGAGATTCGCGACCAGCTCGGCGCGCTGAAGCGCATTCAATCGCAACAGATCGTTACCGCGGAAGGCGAGCGCGACGTCGACGTGTTCGCCATCGTCGGCCAGCCGGGTGAGTACAGCATCAGCGCGATGCTCGTGCGCGGCGGCCGCAACCTGGGCACGACCAACTACTTTCCCCGGGCCGCGTTCGCCGAGCCGGATGAGGCGCTCGTATCGTTCGTGATGCAGTACTACGCCGCTCAGGAGCCGCCCCCTGAAGTGCTGGTCAGCAAGAAGCTCGAGGACGCCGAGGCGCTCCAGCAAATTCTCGTGGAGCGGGCGAAGCACGCGGTGGAAGTTCGCTGCCCGGTGCGCGGGTTGACGGCGCGCTGGGTCGAGATGACTGAGGAGAACGCCACGCAGGCGCTGCGCATGCGGCTTCAGCAACGCCAGGGCGTTCAGGAAATGCTCGCCGCGCTCGCCATGGAACTGGATTTGCCCGAGCTTCCCGCGCGCATCGAATGCTTCGACATCAGCCACACGGGGGGCGAGGGCACCGTAGCGTCGTGCGTGGTGTTCGGATCCGAAGGGCCGCTCAAAAAAGAGTACAGGCGCTTCAACATCACGGGCATCACTCCGGGTGACGACTACGGTGCGCTACGCCAGGCGCTTCAGCGCCGCTACACACGCATTCGTGCCGGCGAAGTGCCCGTGCCCGACCTGCTGCTCATCGATGGCGGCCTCGGACAGATCAGCCAGGTGCACGAGGTGCTCACCGAGCTGGGGTTCGACGACCTGATGCTGGTGGGCGTGGCAAAAGGCCCCGATCGCCGGCCCGGGCAGGAGCGGCTGTTCATTCAGGGCACGGCGGTGCCGCGCGTGCTGGAAGCCCATTCGCCCGCGTCGCGGCTCGTTCAGCGCATCCGCGATGAGGCGCACCGGTTCGCCATCACCGGGCATCGGCGCAAGCGCGCCAAACGCTACAACGAATCCATTCTCGAGGCAGTGCCGGGGCTCGGGCCGGCGAAGCGCCGCGCGGTGCTGAAACACTTTGGCGGCCTGCAGGAAGTGATGCGCGCGGGCGTCGCGGATATCGAGAAGGTGGCAGGCATCGGTACATCCCTCGCCCGAAGCATCTATGATCAGCTCCATCCTGGTGCTTAGGAGCTTGTTCGAGCGATGCTCTGGACAGTCCCAAATATTCTGACGTGGATCCGAATCGCGGCGATTCCGCTGATCGTGGTGCTGTTCTTCGCACCGTACCACTGGGCGGATCCGGCCGCCGGGCTGCTGTTTGCCGCCGCCGGCATCACGGATTCGCTGGACGGTTATCTTGCCCGCCGGCTCAACCAGACCTCGCGGCTCGGCGCCTTCCTCGACCCGGTAGCGGACAAACTCGTGGTCGCCGTGGCGCTGGTGCTGCTGTTGAGCAAAGACATCACTCCGGTGTTCGGCATTTCGGCGGATCGCACACGCATGCTGATGGCGCTCACGGCAATCGTCATCATCGGCCGCGAAATCGCCATTTCGGCGCTGCGCGAGTGGATGGCCGAGGTCGGTCAGCGCGCCAAGGTGGCGGTCTCCGCTATCGGAAAATACAAGACGATCCTGCAGATCTTCGGGCTTTCGATGATGCTGTATCGCTGGCCGCTGTTCGGCCTGCCCACGTTCGCGATCGGCGCGCTGCTCACCGTGGTGGCGGCCGCCCTGACGCTGATTTCGATGGCGAGCTATCTGCGCGCAGCGTGGCCAGAGCTGGCCCGGCAGTAGGCGCGCCTCGACCGCCGCCGCCGGTACGGCGCCGCCTAACCAATAAGTTGCCGAGCCGCTTGGATTTTTCGCTCATACCGCGGGCTGTTTCACCTTGACTTCGCGGGCATCGCACTTACAATTCCGCGGCCACATCGATGCGGGAATAGCTCAGTTGGTAGAGCACGACCTTGCCAAGGTCGGGGTCGCGAGTTCGAGTCTCGTTTCCCGCTCCAAATTCATGGACTTACGGTGGACCCTTCTAGCCCTGTGATAAATCTGTGACAAACCGTGTTTGTCACATTGTCACAGGTGCTCTAGGCCGCTCCGCTCGCGATTCCAATCGCATCCAGACGCATCGGCGCGGTCACGGTCAGGTAATCGTCGTCCCTTAAGGCCGCCGCTCCCCGCTCGAGGTATATCTCCGTGATGCGCTGGCTGGTGTGCGTCATCAGCGCCTGGATTGCCGCCTTCGATATGCCAAGGTCGAGATACAACCGCCCGCCGAGCCCCCTTATCTCGTGGAACGTGGGCCGCTCGTCTGGGTTTAGCTGGTCGTAGAGCCCGCTGGCGTCACGGGCCTCTGCAAAGGCTTTGGACAGGTACTCCGGAAGGACGTACGACCAGTGCGCTTTGCCCTCGGTCCAGCCCCTGCGGTTGCGTAGGGGTTTCCGGTGCACGAGAAACGGGGTGGCGATGTTCGAATGGCGCGACTGGCGCTGAATGTCGAGCAGTTGGTCGGTGACGGCGATCTTGATGAAGGCCATAGCGCTGTCGGCGCTGGTTTTATCCCGGATGACGTACAGGAAGCCGCCGCGGTAGTGGGCGTGCTCCATGTTGCAGACTTCGGTTCTGGCCTGAAGCGTCACGAGCGACTGCTCCATCGCGATCTGGAGAAAGGCGGGCTGTGGTCCGCAATTATCCGATCAGGCCGGTT
>JBDTUL010000535.1:0-4524 GCA_040007735.1 Gammaproteobacteria bacterium
GTCATCGTGCGTGACGACCTGCTGGGCAAGGCCCGCACGAGCACCCCTTCGGTGCTGGATTACAAAGACATGGCAGCCAACGGCTCCATGTCGAACACGCCGCCCACCTTCGGGTGGTATCTCGCCGGCCTCGTGTTCAAATGGTTGAAAGCGAACGGCGGGCTTGCGTGGATTGCCGAACGCAATCGCGCCAAGGCTGCGAAGCTCTACGATGCCATCGATTCCTCCGGTTTCTACAAGAACCCGGTGGCGCTAAATTGCCGCTCATGGATGAACGTGCCGTTCATACTCGCCAAACCGGAACTCGACAAGACGTTCCTCACCGAAGCGAAGACCGCGGGGCTCACGAACCTCGAAGGTCACCGTTCGGTCGGCGGCATGCGTGCCAGTATCTATAACGCCATGACACCGGAAGGTGTCGATGCCCTCATCGCCTTCATGAAGGAGTTCCAGCGCCGGCACGGATGAGTCGCGGGGCAACCTGCGCACCGTGCGGCCTGATATCCCATGCGCTATCCCATTCTGACCCTGAACAACATCAGCGCGCGCGGCCTCGAACGGCTGCCGCGTGAACGTTACGACGTCGCCTCCGACGCCAAGAACCCTGTCGGCATCCTGGTGCGTTCCGCCGAAATGCACAGTTTTGAAGTGCCGGCGTCCGTGCTGGCCATCGGCCGCGCCGGTGCCGGCACGAACAACATTCCCGTTGCGAACATGAGCAAGCGCGGCATTCCGGTGTTCAACGCGCCGGGCGCGAATGCGAATGCGGTGAAAGAGCTGGTGCTCGCCGGCCTGTTCCTCGCCGCGCGCAACATCTGCCAGGCGTGGGATTTCGCACGCGGGCTCACGGGTGACGATGAAGCCATCGACAAGGCCGTCGAAGCCGGCAAGAAAAAGTTCGTCGGTTTCGAGATTCCGGGCCGCACGCTCGGCGTCATCGGTCTCGGCGCCATCGGCGTCGAGGTGGCCAATTCTGCGCTGGCGCTCGGCATGAAAGTGCTGGGGTACGATCCTCAGATCACGGTACAGCGCGCCTGGCAGTTGTCATCCAACGTAGAACAGGCGCTCTCGCTGGACGACCTGTTTGCGCGGTGTGATGCGATCACGGTACACGTGCCGCTGAACAACGACACTCGCGGGCTCGTCAATGCCAGCCGGTTGAAGCTCATGAAGAAGGGCGGGGTCATCCTCAACTTCTCGCGCGCCGCCATCGTTGACGACAAGGCGGTCATCGCGGCGCTGGACGACGGGCGGCTGCACGCCTACATCTGCGACTTCCCGAAGAACGACCTCAAGTCGCACCCGAAAGTGGTCACGCTGCCGCATCTCGGCGCATCCACCGGCGAGGCGGAAGAGAATTGCGCCGTCATGGCCGCGGAGACGCTTCGCGATTACCTGGAGAATGGCAACATCCGCAACAGCGTGAATTTCCCGGAAGCGGTGCTGCCTCGGGCGCCGAACGCATCCCGTCTGTGCGTGGCCAACAGCAACGTGCCGAACATGGTTGGACAGATCTCCACGTGTCTGGCGGCGGGCGGCCTCAACATCGCGGAACTGTTGAACAAGTCCCGCGGCGAGTACGCTTACACCATCATCGACGCGGATGGCGCAGTGCCTGAGGCGCTGGTAGGGAAAATACGCAGCATCGAAGGGGTACTGGCCGCGCGGCTCGTCTGAGCGCCGGCAGGCGGCAAGGGCGGAAAGCAGTAAGGCCAGAAAGTAATCAGGAATATGGCGCGCAAGAAGTCGAAATCGCCGAAGCCCGGGGCCGCGGCCCGCAAGGGGCCTGTCGCCGGCACTGCGGCGATCCCGGTGGCGCCGCCGCTGGATCTGGCCAGGGTGCGCGAGCACATCGACGCGGTGGACGAAAAAATCCACAGCATGATCAACGAGCGCGCGAAGCTTGCGCAGCTCGTCGGCATCTCAAAGTCCCGCGAAGGGCGCACCGTGGATTTCTACCGCCCCGAGCGCGAAGCCCAGGTGCTGCGCATGGCGAAGGCCCGCAACACGGGCCCGCTGCGGGACGAAGAAGTGCTGCGCCTGTTCCGCGAGATCATGTCCGCGTGCCTGGCCCAGCAGGAACCCCTGAAGGTTGCGTTTCTGGGCCCGGAGGGCACGTTCACGCAGGCGGCGGTGCATTCGCACTTCGGGCATTCGGTGCGTTCCCTGGCCCTGACATCGATCGATGAGGTGTTTCACGAGGTCGAGGCCGCCACCGCGGATTTCGGCATCGTGCCCATCGAGAATTCCACCGAAGGCACGGTCAACAACACGCTCGACCGTTTCCTGAACTCTCCCCTGAAGATTTGCGGCGAAGTGGAGCTGCGCATCCATCACTTCCTGATGGGCAATGTGCCTTCGCTGGACCGCATCGAGCGCATCTGCTCACACAGCCAGGCGCTGGCTCAATGCCGCGGCTGGCTCGACGAGAACTTGCCGGATGTCGAGCGCATATCGGTTTCCAGCAACGCCGAAGGCGCGCGCCGCGCGCGGGACGAGAAGGGCACGGCGGCCATCGCGGGCGACACAGCGGCCGTGGTGTACAGCCTCAAGCTGCTGGCTTCGGAAATTGAAGATCGGCCGGACAACACGACGAGGTTCCTGGTCCTGGGCAGGAAGCTCTTTTCTCCCAGCGGCGATGACCGCACGACACTGCTGCTCTCCATGCATCACACGGACTCGTCCGGTGCGCTGTTCCAGCTGCTCGAGCCGCTCAACCGTCACAAGGTGAACATGACGCGCATCGAGTCGCGCCCCTCTCACCGGCGCAAGTGGGACTACGTGTTCTTCATCGACATCGAAGGCCACGCGGAAGACCCGCAGGTGGCCAAGGCGCTCGAGGCCTTGAAGCAGCGCGCCTCGTTGTATCGCGTGCTCGGGTCCTACCCGCGCGCGGTGCTGTAGGAACCTCGGAAGACATGCAATCTTATTTTTGTCAGCCTGGCAGTGTGATCGGCGGGGACATCAGCGTTCCTGGGGACAAGTCCATTTCGCATCGCTCGCTGATGCTGGGTGGTATTGCCGAAGGCACCACGGAAGTTCGCGGCTTTCTCGAAAGCGAGGACTGTCTCGCGACGCTCGCTGCCCTCCAGGCTCTCGGCGTCACTATCGGTCGCTTCGGCGGCAACCGCGTCGTCATTCACGGCGTGGGCCTCGATGGGTTCAAGGCACCTTCGGCACCGCTCGACATGGGCAATGCCGGAACGGCCATGCGTCTGTTCATGGGGCTGCTGGCTGCGCAGAAATTCGACACCACGCTGGTCGGCGATTCCTCATTGATGAAGCGGCCCATGGAGCGCGTTGCCGTTCCATTGCGGCTGATGAATGCGTCGATCACTACGCAGGCCGGGCTTCCACCGGTGCTCATTCGCGGCGGCCAGTCGCTTCGCGCCATCGATTACGACCTGCCCGTCGCAAGCGCCCAGGTGAAATCGGCCCTGATGCTGGCCGCGTTGTGCGCCGATGGCCGCACGCATCTGCAGGAACCTGCCCCAACGCGGGATCACACGGAACGCATGCTTTCCGCTTTTGGCGTCGAGGTTCTGCGCAGCGAGGGTGGCGGCGTCGCTGTCTCGGGCGGCCAGGTGCTGCATGCAACGGAAGTCGACGTGCCCGGAGATTTCTCGTCGGCGGCATTCTTCCTGGTGCTGGGCAGCCTTGCGGCCAGCAAGCCGCTTACCGTGCGGAATGTTGGCATCAACCCCACTCGCACCGGTTTGCTCGACATCCTGTCGATGATGGGAGCAGATATTCGCGTGCGGCCGAAAGGCCCGGGCGCACCAGCCGCCGGGCAGAAGGCGAGTGCCGTGGGTGAGCCCATCGCAGACATCGAAGTGCATGCGAGCAAACTGCGCGGGATCACGGTGCCGGAATCGCTCGTGCCGTTGTCCATCGACGAATTCCCGGTGTTGTTCATCGCCGCTGCATGCGCGGAAGGGGAGACGCTGGTGCGCGGCGCGCATGAATTGCGCGTGAAAGAGAGCGACCGGCTTGCTGTCATGGCCGAAGGCCTGGCGCGCCTCGGTGTCGAGCACGAGCTGCTTCCCGATGGCATCTGGATTCGCGGCGGCGGCTCGGGATTTTCGGGCGGCGTCATCGATACCCATGGCGACCATCGCATCGCCATGGCATTCGCCATGGCCAGCTGCAGGGCGTCCGGGCCGCTGGAGATTCGCGACGTTGCGAACGTCGCTACGTCCTTCCCGGGCTTTGTGCAGACCGCTCGCGGCGCCGGCCTGCAGATCGACGCCGCATGAGTTGGGTCGCAAGCCAGGTCTGCGCATGAGCCAGGTTTCATGAGAGTGCGGGGTTAGCGTGTCGTCGCCCATCGTCACCATCGACGGCCCCAGCGGGTCGGGGAAGGGCACCATCAGCCGCGCAGTGGCCCGGCACGCTGGCTGGCACATGCTCGACAGCGGCGCTCTCTATCGGCTGGCGGCGCTCGCCGGCCTGCTCGGCGGGCTCGATCCAAACGATATCGCCGGCCATTCGGCACTCGCCCTCGCCATGAACGCCGCTTTCGGT
>JBDTUL010000536.1:0-4522 GCA_040007735.1 Gammaproteobacteria bacterium
CAATGAGCGCTCCGACCGAATGTCGAAAAAAGCAGCTCAGCATGGTCTGAAGGTACCGCGTGGCGTTTGACAGCCCCCTGTCAATATTCTCTCGACCCCTTCGCTTGCACGCCCCGGCTTCCCGACGCCGTCAGGGCGATTTCAGAGAAGTTCTTCCGACTTTCCCTAGCGCCCGGCCGGGCGCGCGCCCTGTGCGGGCGTTACCAGCGCGATCACACCGAACCCCGGGTGGTCGTAGTAATTGCGCTCATAGAACTTGATGCGGCGGCTTTCGTTCAGGTTGAACGTGCTGCCGGGACCGGCGCCCAGGCCGGCGGGCGGGTTCGTTGGCGCATAGGCCAGCGACATGCCGAGGTGCAGATACTGACCTCGCTCCAGGAACACCGTGCCCGTCAAACCTTCCGCGGCGATGCCGAGCTTCTGCACGGGAAAGCCCGCACGCGTGCCCCAATCGCTGGCGGTCTGCGACCACGCAACGTGCGCCACGGGCACATAGAGACCCGTCGAGCGAAGTTTGTTTTCGAGCGGCGTGAGCTGGTACTGCGAGGCATTGAGCGACGCCACGAACCGCCCCACCTGACGCGACGAGTTGCCGGTCTCATCGCCGGTTCCGAAGTTGCGCGTGCCCGGCGCGTTCCAGTTCTCGGCACCGCCGAGTGCCTGGGTGGTTCTAAAAACCAGGATCTCGATGTTGTAGACGTTTGCCGGAGCCGCAGCTGCCGCACTTACGCCGGCATCCTGCGAAACCGCAGGCAACCCGGGCAGGAGTGCGAAACCTAACGCGAGGGCGAATGCTCTGAATTTCATGCGGAGATTCTACCAGCCTTCTTCGGCGGAGCCGGCGTGCCGGGCTTGCCGGCAGCGGGCGTTGCGCCGGGTGTCGGCGCTTCGAGACGTTTCAGCAGGTCTGTAGCGAACTCGAACCGCGCCTCGTCCTTTTCCAGCGGGCGTGACACTTTCAGCTTCAGCGGCCCGTCGAGGCGGTATTCGCGCGGGCTCCTCTGAAGCATGCGAATGACGGCCACGGGGTCGACGGAATTGCGCTCTTCGAACATCACCGTGCCACCCTGCGGGCCGAGGTCGAGCCGGCGAATGCCCATGGCGCGCGCCGTGAGCTTCAGCCGTGCAATGCGCAGCAGGTTCTGCGCTTGCGGCGGCGGCATGCTGAAGCGATCGATCATTTCGGACGTGAGGTCGTCCAGATCCGTGGCGCTGTCGGCGGCGGCCACGCGCTTGTAGAGCGCCAGCCGAACATGCACGTCGCCGATGTAAGTTTCTGGCAGGAATGCGGGCAAACGCAGCTCCACTTCAGTCTCCGCGGCGAGCGGCTTGTCGAGCACCGGCTCCCGGCCTTCCTTCAGCGCGCGCACGGCTTCTTCGAGCAGGTCGAGATAGAGCGCGAGGCCGATCTCTGTCATCTGGCCACTCTGCCGCTCGCCCAGCAGTTCGCCGGCGCCGCGGATTTCGAGATCGTGTGTGGCCAGCACGAAGCCTGCGCCCAGTTCTTCCATGGATTCGATGGCTTCGAGGCGTTTCTTGGAATCGCCGCTCAGCGAGGCGCGCGGCGGAGCAATCAAATAGGCATAGGCGCGATGATGCGAACGGCCGACGCGCCCGCGTAACTGATGCAACTGCGCAAGGCCCATGCGCTCCGCCTTGTTGATCATGATGGTGTTGGCGGTGGGCACGTCGATGCCGCTCTCGATGATGGTGGTGCAGACGAGCAGGTTGAACTTGCGATGGTAGAAATCCACCATCAACTGCTCGAGGTCGCGCTCCCGCATCTGGCCATGCCCGAAGCGAACGCTGGCTTCGGGAACCAGCGCCTGCACGTCGTTCGCCATCTTCTCGATGGTGCGCACTTCGTTATGCACGAAGTACATCTGGCCGCCGCGCCGCAACTCCCGAAGCGCCGCCTCGCGCAACGTGGGCGCGTGCCACTCGGTGACAAAAGTCTTGATCGCCAGGCGCTCTTGCGGCGGCGTGGTGATGAGAGACAGGTCTCGCAATCCGCCCAGCGCCATGTTCAACGTGCGCGGAATTGGCGTGGCAGTGAGCGTGAGCACGTGCACTTCCGCACGCAGCGCCTGCATTCTTTCTTTGTCGCGCACGCCGAAGCGATGCTCTTCATCGACGATGATGAGACCCAGATCCTTGGGACGCGCGTGCGCATGCAGCAGCCTGTGCGTGGCGATGACGATGTCCACGGTGCCGCGCTCGAAACCTTCGATAACCGACTGGGTCTCCTTGCTCGTGCCGAATCGGGACAGCGCTTCGATGCGAATCGGCCAGTCCGCGAAGCGATCTCGGAAATTTGCAACGTGCTGCTGAACGAGCAGGGTGGTTGGAGCCAGCACCACGACCTGCTTGCCGGCGCCCACCGCGGCAAACGCCGCGCGCATGGCGACTTCCGTCTTGCCGAAGCCGACGTCGCCGCAGACGATGCGATCCATCGGGCGGTCGCTCTGCAGGTCGTTCAGCACAGCGCGGATGGCTTCGGCCTGATCCGCCGTTTCCTCGAACGGGAACGCGTTCGCGAACGTCTGGTAGTCATGCTCCTGCAGCGGCAGCTTCAGGCCTTGCTGAGCCTTGCGCCGCGCGTAGAGGTCGAGCAGTTCCGCCGCGACGTCACGAATCTGTTCGGCCGCGCGCTTGCGCGCCTTGGCCCACTGGTCCGATCCGAGTTTGTGGAGTGGCGCGCTTTCCGGCGCGGCACCTGTGTAACGCGTGACGAGATGAAGCGCGTGAACCGGAACGTATACGCGGTCGCCATCCTGATATTCCAGCACGAGAAACTCGCCGCTCTGACCGGCAACCTCCATGGGCTGAAGGCCCACATACCGACCGACGCCGTACACCTCGTGCACAACGGGCGAACCCGCAGTGAGATTCTGCAGATCTCGAAGAATGGCTTCGGGATCTACGGCCGCGCGCTTGCGCCGCCTTTCTTGCCGCGCTCGTGCGCCGAAGAGCTGCGCCTCAGAGATGATGGCGACAGGTGGATCGGTGAGCGTGAGCCCCTGGATGTCGGGAGCGACGGTCAGCGCCAGAGGCGCCTCGCTCTTCGTGAACTCATCCCAGCCCGCAGCCGATGCCGTCTGCAGGCCGGCATCGCGGAGCATCTCGTGCAGCACTTCGCGCCGGCCCGGCGAATCGGCGGTAATCAGGACGCGTCCGCCGAACCCTCCCATGAATGTAGAGAACGGCGCGAAAGGATGTTCCGCACGGGCGTCGGCCCGTAGCTCACGCGGAGCGCTCGTCGGGAAATTGCGGACGTTGCCGTGTGAGCCGGCCGTCTCAGTGTCGACCTTGAACGCATCGAGCGTGATGAGTTTGAACTGACCGATGCGCGCCTCGAGATCCTCGGGCGTCATGAAGAGCTCTTGCGGCGTGAGCACCGGCCGCTCGATATCGTGGCGCCGATCTTCGTAGCGCGTCTCGATGTCCTGCCAGTCTTTGACCAGCGCTCCGGCCAGCGCCGCGTCGCGGACGATGACCGCGCTGGGAGGCAGGTAATCGAACAGCGTGGACGTCTCGTCGAAGAACAGCGGCAGGTAGAACTCGATTCCCGGCGGCGCCAGAGCTTCGCTCACGCCGCGATAGACGCTCGACTGGGTGGGGTCGCCCTCGAAGCGGGTGCGAAAGCGCCGGCGAAACCCCTTCACGCCTTCGGCGTCCAGCGTCACCTCTCGGGCGGGCAGCAGGCGCACGCTTTCGAGGGAGTCGAGAGATCGCTGTGTCTCAGGGTCGAAGCGCCGGATGGCCTCGATGTCTTCGTCGAAGAGATCGATGCGCAACGGGTCCGCCGAGCCCATGGGGAACACGTCGAGCAGCGAGCCGCGCATGGCGAACTCGCCGGGGCTGGTCACCTGACTGACGCTCGCATAGCCGGCCTCGACCAGGCGCTGCCGGAACGTTTCCAGCCCGAGCTTCTGGCCGACCTTCAGCTCGAAGGCGCGGGCCTGCACATAGGAGCGCGGCGGCAGGCGCTGCATGAGCGTGTCTGCGGCCACCACCAGGCACCCATGTTTGGTCTGTGGCAGCTCGTAGAGCGCGCGCAGGCGGTCCGAGGTGATGTCCGGGTGGGGGGAGAACAGGTCGTAGGGCAGCACTTCCCAGTCGGGGAAGGTGAGCAGGTTGAGCTTGTCGCCAGCGAAAAAGCGCAGCTCGGCGCTCAGCTGGTCCAGCGCCCGGGCGCCGTCGACCACGATGACGTAGAGGCGTGAGTCGCCCCGCATGGCCTCCGCAAGCGCAAGCGCCGCAGCACTGCCGTAGAGCTGATGCCAACGCAGGGCCGGCTGTTCAGCGGAAGGAACGGGGGGACGAAGCAATGCGGACATCGATGGGAAAGGAGGCTGGCCAACGGGGAGCGCGGGAGTTTACGGGGGCCCGGCTGGACTTGCATGTTGGGGACGGCGGGGCGCCGTTCCAGGAGGGGCGTCCAGAATTGGCTGCGAGGTGTGCGCGGGTTGGCTGAGGCGCGCTCGGATGGCTGTCTTGCGCTCTGGGAAGAAGAAATGTT
>JBDTUL010000537.1:0-4517 GCA_040007735.1 Gammaproteobacteria bacterium
CACGAGCATGTTCCTCGCGTGTCACATGTAGCTCGAAGGCTGCGAAACGCCGCGGCTTCATGTCGATTCCCGCACGGCCGCAAGCTTCGCCCGCATCGCCGAAGCGATGAATTTGTAATAGACCTTCTCGATCTGCATGAGGCTCGTTCCGGTTTGCACGGCCACCGTTAACGGGTCGATGCCGTGAACCTGGAGCAGCTCCGAAATCCTCGAATGCCGGAATGCATAGGCAGAGACGCCAGCCGGCAGTCGGTCGCTCGGCTTGCATTTTTTGTGGTATCGCTTGAGAGCGGTGCGCAGCGCTTCTGCCCACCAGTTGCGCTCCCAGTTCACTCCATCCGGATTGCCGACCAGCGGTGCATCGGCGGCCTTCCCTTTCGCCATGCGCTTGAAGAACTCGACGCCTTCAGCCGAGAGCACCGTGTATCGAGTGCGCAGCTTCGGTGGCCGGCCCTTACGGTGAGTGAACCGAATCTGCTCGCCGTCGAAATCCGCCACAGAGGCGCGTGCAAGCTCGCCAGGGCGGGCGCCAGTTAGCTCCAGCCCATGAAAGAAATCGGCGGCTGCGGCCCCTGCGTGCGCTAAAAGCGCCTTGCGCTGCTGGGGCTGCAAGAACACGGCGGTCCGTTCGTCATGCGCGGAGTCGTCGGTCAGAAGCGGAAGATTCCAGGCGCGCGCATCGCCGACATGCCCGAGCTCCAGGGCGGCATTCAGTGCTGCGGCCAGCGCGCCGGTGTAGCGGTTCACGCTTCGGACGATGCGTCCGGGGAGGAGCCGATCACGCCACGCTTCAAAGTCCTCGCGTTTGGCATCCTCGAGCCTCAAGGCGCCGAGCGGATCGGGCGCCGGCACGATGACCTTGAAGCGTGCGCGCGCCGTCGTGGAGGCGTCGGTGCGGCCTAGGCGCTGCAGGCTGGTGAGATAGGCGTCTATCGCGTCACGCACGGTGCCGCGTTTTGCAGTGCTCGACGCACCGTCCATCTGGGCGAACCACTCCGTCGCGAGCCGCTTCGCTTCCACGAACGGGTCACGGCAGGTGCTCGATACGTTGAGCGCGTTGTATGCCTGTTTCCCGGAGCGTTCTCGGAAGCGCGCGATCCACGTATCAGGCCCGCGGCGAAAGCCGAGATAGGCGCGTAAATCCAGCTTGTGCCAGTGAGGCTCGCGACGAATCGCAAGCTCTTTGCGGTCACCTTTGCGGGAGAGGTCGGTCAAGCGAAAACCTTCCGTACGGACGTCGGTACGGAATCCTATCGCTTACAACCGTTGACTACCAGTGACAGAAAGCCTATAAAACAGGTGCTTTCCTAGTGTGCCGTTTACAGCCCCTGACGCCTAGGCATCCATGTGCCGGATGATGGCCTCGCCGAACCCGGAGCAGCTCATCAGCGTGGCACCCGGAATCAGCCGCTGCAGATTCTCTTCCACGTTCTTGCGCGCGGCGAGCTCGCCCCGCGGGGCCCGAATAGCCTCGCGAAGACGCGCAAGATCGTAGGTGAGCTCTTTGTGCGCAATGGTGGTCGCGACGCCCTTGTGAATGAGGTCGGCCGCCTCGTTCCACTTCAGGTAACGCAGCATCATCTCGGCGGACAGGATGAGCGAGCCGGGGTTCACGCGGTCTTTGCCGGCAAAACCTGGCGCCGTACCGTGTGTCGCTTCGAACACAGCAAGGCCGTCACCGATGTTGCCGCCCGGCGCGATGCCGATGCCGCCGACCTGCGCGGCCAGCGCGTCGGAGATGTAATCGCCATTGAGATTGAGCGTAGCGATGACGTCGTATTCTTCCGGACGCAGCAGCACCTGCTGCAGGAAGTTGTCCGCGATCACATCCTTGATCACGATGTCATGGCCGTTGAGCGGGCTCTTGAAGCTGAGCCACGGGCCGTCACCCAGTTCCTTCGCGCCGAATTCCTCCTTCGCGAGCTGATAACCCCAGGTGCGGAACGCGCCTTCGGTGAACTTCATGATGTTGCCCTTGTGGACAAGCGTCACGGAGACCCGGTCGTTATCGATGGCGTACTGGATGGCCTTGCGAATGAGCCGCTGGCTGCCTTCCTTCGACACCGGCTTGATGCCGATGCCCGAGCTCGCCGGAAAGCGGATGTTGGTGACCTTCAGTTCCCGCTGCAGATACGCGATGAGCTTCTGCACTTCCGGGGAGGCCGCAGGCCACTCGATGCCAGCGTAGATGTCCTCGGTGTTTTCACGGAAGACGACCATGTCCGTGAGGCTGGCGTCCTGCATGGGGCTCGCCACGCCCGGGAAATATCGAATGGGCCGCACGCAGGCGTATAGATCGAGGCTCTGCCTCATCGCCACGTTCAGCGACCGGATGCCGCCACCTACCGGCGTGCCCAGCGGGCCCTTGATGGAGACCACGTACTCACGCAAAGCCTGCAGCGTCTCCTCCGGAAACCACTGGCCGTAGAGCGCGTTCGCCTTCTCGCCGCTGAAGATTTCCATCCAGGCGATGCTTCGCCGGGTGCCGTACGCCTTCGCGACCGCAGCGTTCACAACCTTGATCATTACCGGCGTGACATCGACGCCGATGCCATCGCCCTCGATGAACGGGATGATCGGATGATCCGGCACGTTGATGGACGAGTCCGGATTGATCGTGATCTTCCGGCCTTCGGCGGGAACCCTGATGTGCTCGTACTGCATGTGCCCGGAAAGCCTTTGCCAGTGTGTAGACCGGCTCAGTTCAGCTCGCGATAGGCCGCCAGCGTGAGGAACGAGGGGAAATCCGCTGCGGTGGTGATTTCATCCAGCACCTTTGCCGCGGCGTCGTAGTGCGCGCCCGCGTAGAGTTGCCCCGGCCCGTTGAGCCGCACCCGCTCTTCTTCGAGCAGCGAGCGAAACAACTCCGCCGTGACCTTGCGCCCGTCTTCGAGCACGCCACCGGGGTGACGAATCCACTGCCAGATCTGGGCGCGGGAAATTTCCGCGGTGGCGGCGTCTTCCATCAGGTTGTTGATGGGCACACAGCCATTGCCCGCAAGCCACGCGGCCATGTACTGCAGGCTGACACTTACGTTGTTGCGCAGACCGGCGTCTGTGATCTTGCCTTCGGGAATGGCAAGCAGATCGCTCGCAACCACGTTCACATCCTTACGCAGTTTCTGAACCTGGTTCGGCGACTGCATGATGCGATCGAAGATTTCGCGCGCGATCGGCACGAGCCCCGGGTGCGCGACCCACGTGCCGTCGTGCCCGTCGGTGGCTTCGCGCTCTTTGTCCGCACGCACTTTGCCGAGTGCGATCTCGTTCGCTTTCGGATCGTTCTTGATCGGAATCTGCGGGGCCATGCCGCCCATTGCAAAGGCGCCGCGCCGGTGGCACGTCTTGATGCACAGCTGCGAGTACGAGCGCAGGAAGTGCGAGGTCATGGTCACGGCCTGGCGGTCGGGCAGCAGGAAATCCGGACGCTTCGCGAATTTCTTGATGAAGCTGAAGATGTAGTCCCAGCGCCCGCAGTTCAGCGCGACGATGTAGTCCCGCAGCTCGTACAGGATCTCATCCATCTCGAACGCGGCGAGAATCGTTTCGATGAGCACCGTGGCCTTGATAGTGCCGTGCTCGATGCCGAGCTTCTCTTCGGCGAACGCGAACACTTCGGCCCACAGGCGCGCTTCGAGATGGCTCTCGAGCTTCGGCAGGTAGAAATAGGGGCCGGTGCCGCGCTCGCGAAGTTCCTTCGCGTTGTGGAACAGGTAGAGCCCGAAATCCACGAAGGCGCCCGGAATGGGCTGCCCGCGCTGGGTGATGTGCTTCTCGGGCAGATGCCAGCCGCGCGGGCGAACCATCAGCACCGCCGTCTGGGTGTTGAGGCGATAGACCTTGCCCTGCTCGTTCACCAGCTCGATAGTCCGGCGCACGGCGTCGCGCAGGTTCAACTGCCCGCCGACCACGTTGTCCCACGTGGGCGACATGGAATCTTCACAGTCCGCCATGAACACCTTCGCACCCGAATTGAGGGCGTTGATGATCATCTTGCGATCGGTGGGACCCGTGATCTCCACGCGGCGGTCGCGCAGGTCGGCCGGGATGGCCGCGACGGTCCAGTCCGACTCGCGGACAGACCTGGTCTCTGGCAGGAAATCCGGCAGTTCGCCGGCGTCGATGCGCATCTGGCGCACTTCGCGCGCCTTCAGCAGCGCCGCAACGCGCGGGCTGAAGCGCTCGGCCAGGGCCGCGACAAATTCCAGGGCGTCGGGAGACAGGATCGGCTGATGGTCGCCGTGCACCGGCGCGCCGATCGAGAGCGGCTCTGGCCGCGAGCTCGTCGATGTATTCAAGGTAGACCTCGGTGTGCGAGGCAGGATAGCGGCGCCATCCTGCCTCGGCAAGCGCGCGTGGTCCAAATAGGGATCACGGCGGGATTATCGTTAGAACGGGGAGCGTTCAGGCAGCGGGCTAGCGTCCTTCGGCGCGTCGAATCTTGCTGTTCTCCGCGATGACCAGCGCCAGCTCCAGCGCCTGCTCCTGGTTGAGGCGCGGGTCGACGCTGGATCGGT
>JBDTUL010000538.1:0-4506 GCA_040007735.1 Gammaproteobacteria bacterium
TGCAGCTAGCCACCCTGTGCACCTAAATGACTCCGCAAGCACGAAGGCGCCACTATCTGGTGCGAAGGTTGAGGCGCGAGACTGGCAATGTACCTATTTTAGTTTGACAGTAATGTGACTGCGCAGGCAATCTCGACGGGTCTGGGGTCTCCGTGGGTGCCGAATAACATGAGCAGAATTCCTGCCGCCGCCGTCCTTGCGCTCGCCTCGCCGCTGGTCTTTGCGCAAGCGCTCGAAGAAGTCACCGTTACCGCGCAGAAGCGCGAACAGAACATGCAGGATGTGGGTATCTCCGTCGCTGCGGTCAGCGGCGAGACGATTCGCAGCCTCGGCCTGACGAATAGCATCGATGCGATCGTCAAAGTGCCGAACGTGATGAACTACTCGCCGTACGGGCCGGGGACGAGCGCCAACATCGTCATCCGCGGTATCGGCCTCAATGATTTCGGCGAGGGCCACGAGGCGCCGGTCACGGCGTACGTCGATGAGTTCTATATCGTCTCGGTGCCCGCCGTCGGCTTCTCGATGTTCGACCTTGCGCGGCTCGAAGTGCTGCGCGGCCCGCAGGGCACGCTCTTTGGGCGCAACTCCACGGGCGGTCTCGTCCACTTCATTACCGCTGCGCCGAGCCAGAAGCCGGAAGGATTCCTGCAGGTCACGGGTGGCCGATTCGGTGAGTACAAGATCGAAGGCGCCCTCAGCGGCGCACTCACGGATCAGCTTTCCGGGCGACTCTCCGTGCTGTCTCATCACAGCGATGGTTTCCTGAAGAACGCCAACCCTGCTTTCAAGCCGGCGGGCCAGGCGGGCACCGATGCGATTCGGGGGCAACTGCGCTGGGAGAACGATTCAGGGCTCAGTGCGCTCTTCAAGGCGGAGTACGGTGAGCTCGACTCGCGCCAGAACTATTACCAGCAGGTTCCTGCCGTGCCCGATCCGGCCAACGCAGGTCTGTTCAGACGCGTTCCGGATGGCACCGACGGCGCCGGCTACAATCAGTCCACGTTCGCAGGCGGCCGGGCTGCCGATCTGCTCGTCGCCGACACGAACTCCCCGTCTCGGCTCGTTTCGAACAGCACCACGCTGCTCCTGCGAATCGAGAAAGAGCTCGGCGACACGGTATTCACGGCGATCTCGGGGTACCTCGACCACTCGCGTGAGCTGGTCGAAGACTGTGACGCCAGCCCGAACAACATCTGTTTCGCAAGCTTTCCGTACTCCACCGAGACCTTCACGCAGGAGCTGCGCTGGAGTCGCGCGACAGGACTCACGCGGTGGACCACGGGCCTGTACTACATGGACGCGAACGCTAGTAACCAGCCCTCGGCGACGTTCAATATCCCGATCGGAGGGCCCACCGCGGTGGACCCCACAACGGGTCTGTACAACGGGCCGGTGTTCCCGATCGCTCTGGCTGGCGATTGGACACTCGGCACGAAGTCGTACTCCGTGTTCGGGCAGATCGAGAGAGACCTCTCCGAGCGGCTCACGCTGATCGCCGGTGCCCGCGTCACGCATGACGAGAAGGGCTTCCTCGAACGCGACAACGCGTCCCTGCGGCAATGCCATTCCTTCCCGATTCCCACCAACTGTTTTACGGACTACACACCGCAACCGTATTCCGGTGACTATTCGCAGACGCTGTACTCCGGAAAACTGGAGGTCGACTTCCACCCGCGTGAAGGCGTGCTGCTCTATGGCTCGTTCTCTCGCGGCACCAAGGCGGGCGGTTTCAACAACGGGTTCTATGCCGCCGGCATTCCGGTCGAGCAGATTCCGTACAAGGGCGAGTCCGTGAATGCCTTCGAGGTCGGCGCGAAGACCACGCTGGCGGGCGGGCGCATGCGCTTCAACACAGCGCTCTTCCACTATGACTACAAAGACTTCCAGACCTTCAACTGGCTGGGCGTGGGCGGCGTCATTCAGAGCAGCGATGCCACCTCGCAAGGCATCGAAGTGGAGCTCGAAGCGCAGCTCAGCGAGGGCCTGACGGCGAGTCTCGCGGTCGCCGGCCTGGACACCAAGATCAAGGACGTGGCTCTGCGCGACGGCGTCACACGGCGCGACACGAAGATGGCGATGGCACCAGCTTTCAGCGCTGCGGGGACGATCAGCTACACGCGGCCGGTTGGCCCTGAAAGCCACATCTCACTGATGTGGGACTTCAACTATGTGTCCGACCACAAGGGCAACAACTTCAACGACCCGGCGGCCGACATCGAGGGCTACATGAGGCACAACGCCCGCGTGGCGTACGATGCGAACGCGCATTGGAACATCGCGGCGTTCATGAACAACGTGTTCGACAAGCGCTACCTCGCTCGCACTTCGACGTTCGACTCACTCGGGTACGCGCAGGACATGTATGCCCAGCCGAGAACCTACGGCGCGCAGCTCACCTATCGCTGGTGAGCTGATCGCGCGCCGTCGGGCTCACCACCCCGCTGCCTGCCCATCCTTCCTGAAGTCGGAGCCGCCGCGGTAGTAAGCCGCGCCCGGCCCCGCCGGGACGATCTGGATCAACTGCGCGCCGCCGACGGTATCGCCACTGATCGACTCGACCTTGTGCCCCATTGCGGCGAGCGGCTTACCGACCCATTCGTACACGGAAGATTCCAGGCCAAGGATATTGGGCACCTGGGCATGGCGGAAACGCGCCATATCCGTTGCGGCCTGCACGTTGGCGCCGAGATCCAGGATGTCGACCAGCACCTGTGCATGGCCTTGCGCCTGCATGTCGCCGCCCATGAGCGTGACGGTCATGGAAGGCATGCCGTCGTGCATGAGCAGGCCGGCCGACAGAGTGTTGAAGGGCCGCTTGCCTGGGGCGATTACGTTCGGACTGTTCTTGTCGAGTGTGAACAAGGCGCCGCGATTGTGCAGCACGAATCCGTAGCCCGGCACGGTGATTCCCGAGCCGAACGGTGCGAAGTTGCTGTTTACCCACGAGACGACGTTACCCTCCCGGTCGGCGGTGGAGAGCACGATCGTGTCACCGCGCATGTCGGCAGTGCCTGGGCGGCCCGTGCTGGAGGCGTGCCTGGGATCGAACTTCGCGCATAGTGATGCGGCGTGCTCGGTGGACAGCAGGCGCGCGAGGGGCACCTGCGCGAAATCTGGATCTGCGTTGTAGCGAAACAGGTCCGCGTGGGCGAGCTTCTTCGCTTCCACCAGAATGTGCCAGTACAGCGGATTGCGCGGGCCCAGGCTCGCCAGCGTTTCCCCCGGAGCCCACTTGGGCAGGCACGCATCCAGGATGTTCAGCATCTCGTTGGCGGCCCACGACTGTGAAGGGGGCGGAAGCTCCAGCAGTTCGTGGCCGTGATAGCTCGTGCGCGCAGGCTCGACCCACTCGCCACGATAGCTCGCGAGGTCTTCCAGGGTCATGGTGCCGCCGAGCGCCTTGGACTTCGCGATGATCGCCTGCGCGATCTCACCTTTGTAGAACACTCCCGCGCCATGCTGCTGAAGCAGGCGGAAGGTCTTCGCAAGATCAGGGTTGCTGAACAGCTGCCCGGGCCGGGGTGGTTGCCCGTTGATGTACCAGGTCTTCACGGAGTCCGGGTCTAGCTGGTCGCAGCACTTTTTGGACGGCAGCGCGTTCGGCAGCTTCCAGTCGTTCGCAATGCGCTCCGAGATAGGGAAACCGTTTTCCGCATAGTCCGCCGCTGCGGCGAGCGTCTCTTTGAGTGTCAGCTTGCCAAATCGCTCCAGCGCCGCTTGCCAGCCCCACACGGTTCCCGGAACCGTGACGGGAAGAATGCCGTACAAGGGCATGCCGGAGCTCGGCCCCCAGTTGTCCGGGTCCGCCACGTAGCCTAGCTGGTTGAAGCGCTTCAGTGTCGCGCCGGAAGGAGCGGTGCCGCTTGCGTTCAGCACATAGACCTTGCGCTCCTTCGCAACGTAGATGACAGCGAACAGATCGCTCGCGACGCCGACCATCATGGGCTCGACGACGCTCAACACCGCCGCGGTGGCAACGGCCGCATCGACGGCATTGCCACCGCGCGATAGCACCGCGAGGCCCGCCTGGGCAGCCAAAGGTTGACTCGTGACCACCATGCCGTTCCGGGCCATGACCTCGGAGCGGGACTGCGCAGGCCAGCCTTCGGCACGCACACCGCGCGCTCCACTGCAAAACGCCGCCTCAGGTTTCGACCAGCACCACGCGTCGGGGGGGCTGGGCGGAGCCACCGCGGACTGTGCGGCCGCGAGGGGCGTGGCAAACGCCGCGACGATGCTCAGCGCAAAAGAAGCGAATCGCGAGGCTAAGGTATTACCAGTTGGGCAACCGCAAGGGCACATGGACATCTCTCTTGATAAAGCCGTCAACCCGGATATTCGCATGATTCACGGTGTTCTTTGGCAAGCGTTCACGGGCGATGCGCGCGAAACACCTCGCTGGGATTGGCCGTATTTGCATATCGTCCGGCCGAACCTGCGATGCTGGGCGTTGTGTCCAAAAAGTAAGTCGACGCCGATCAGGCGGCGGCGCGGTGGTAATAG
>JBDTUL010000539.1:0-4503 GCA_040007735.1 Gammaproteobacteria bacterium
CTGAAAGCGAGGTCCTTCGAATTTCTCGAAACCCCAGTAGCCGTTCAGCGAGCCCTGAAAACGATCCGTGAGGCTGGCTGATGCAAGCGATGAGGTATCGATGACGAAGCCGCCGCGCGAGGCATCTGCCGTGGCGGGCAGGTCTATCACTTCACCGTTCCTGCCGGCCAATCGAAGTATCGCGTTGTGTGCATACTCGGTTGAGAACACCAGTGGCGCGCCTTCGACGGGCAGCACCAGCGCGTTCATGCGCGCGCAGTAGATGTCTTTCGGATTCACGGCGTGAAGCGGCGGCGGCTGCGCCTGCTCGACCGCCGGGAGCGCGGCCACCAGCACCGATTTGGGATTGTGAAACGAAGGCGCCGCGTTGAGCGCCAACGCCAGATGGTTGCCAACGGCCGTGGCGAGTGCCGGAATATATTGATAGTTCGCGGTTCGGAACGAGTCGAAGATTCGCGCGATATCGAGCACAGAGGAAACGTAGGGACTGTAGTAGCCGTAATTCAGCTCTGGCGTGTAGGTAGCTGCCATCGCCAGGTCGCTTGCGGGCCCGGACGTGAGGGCCTCGACGATCGAGGTGCTGTGGCCATCGTTCAGGATCAGCGATTCCTGCCCCTGCATCAGGCAGGGCGCCTGCAGCTGCGGAATCCGGTCCAGGCACTTCTCGTCCACCTTGATGCCGAGGCTTCGGGCAAGCAGCGGCGTGGTGGCTTTGAGCGCAACCGGGTCGGCGGCGTTGTATTTGCGGATCGCCGAGAGATAGCGCTCCAGGCGCGCCCGATCCAGGGTGGCCTGGTTCAGGTCCTGCGAGGCGCGAACGAACGCGCCGGGGCGGCCGCGCACGGCGTCGACCAGCGTTTTGAAATCGCCGCTGGTCTCGGGCGCCAGGAAGATCAGCACCTGCTGCGCGCCTTCCGGAACGGCGACGCTCAGGCCTTTGTGGGCACAGTCGCCCTTCCATACGGCGCACCGGAAAAACCAGTTCCGGGCCGGCGGGTTGGTCGCGCCGCGCAGGAAGCTGACCACCATCAGGTAGTGCTCGGACTGCGTCGCCGGGAAATCGGCCTTGATCGAGAGTTTGTCGCCCGCGGCCAGGTGCGGAACCGACGCAATCGGGAGCGTCACCGTGCCGCGGGTTACGTCGACCTGCAGCGTGGGGCCGGTGAGGTCGAAGGCCGCGGGACCGGCAGCTTGCGCTGCGGAGACGAACAGGGCCGTCAGGAGCAGCAGCCCCCGAAAATGTCGTAAGTTCATGGTCGGGCATCGTAGGGAAGAGATCGCTGCGCGCCAACCCTGGCGGTTGCTCGGGCGCCCCTGTTGTCGCGGATTAGTGACGCCGTTGGCGCTACAGGCACTGTAGAATTTCCGCCCAGTTGGCGATGATGGTCAACCCACGGACAACTCTGCTGAGGAAGCGAGGTGAATAGTCAGAACAGGATGAATGCGGGGGCGGAATACGTCCTCTATCGCATCTGGGCCACGCTTCAGGACCAGAATGGCATTCATGCTGAATCGCTGATCACCTGTGTTGGCGCACTTGCCGGCTACGCTTGCCAGGCGTGTGTGCGTCAAACCGCGGCGCTGCCCGGCGCCGATCCCGGAAAATATGCGCTCAGGACTCTCGACGCTCGCGACGGCATCCCGTATGTCGAGGGGGAGGCGCTAAAACTCCCGCTTTCCGAGAGTCCCCTGTCAGTGTGGGCCCTGATCAGTCGCGCCGTGCAGAAGCTCGGCGAGCCGCTGCCGGACATCGACGGCATCTTCAGGCACGTCACGGAGACGTTGGGCACCGGCGCGTTCGGTATTCCGCGAGTGTCGGATGGGAACGGTCCGCGCCATCCTGCCATCGTCTATCTGAAGCAAATCTGGCCGCAGATCCTGCCGATTGCGCAACGGTTCTGTCGCAAGCCTGCGCAGATCCCGGTGTTGTTTGGCATCGCCCTCCAGCGCGCCATCGAACAGACACAGGGTGTGTTGAGCCCGACTCTGAGCGCGAGTATCGCGATGGAGTGCGCAGTGGCCATGTCGAAGGTCTTCCTGCCTGAACTGCATGCCAGTCTTGAGGTCACGGTGTCGACGGCCACCACGGCGGAGATCAAGGCGCTGCCCATGCCAATGCCGATGGCCCTGCCGATGCGGGGAACGGGCATGCCAGCACGCAAACGGAAGGGTGCCGTTGGCGCGGAGCCCAGCGCGCCTGGATTGCTGGCCTTCGTTGCGCGTCTGCCCAAGACTGCTCGCTTCGTCGCGATGGGGTCGCTCGCGACGATTGCCATTGCCGGTGTGATGTACAAGTCCGATCCAACAGAGCCGGTGGAGGCTGCGCGCGAAGTGCGCACGCTGGTAACCCAGCAATCTCAGGAAGGCTTGCGTGTGGTCGAACGATCCGCGGAGGACGCGCCGCCTGCCGAGGAAGCATCACCCCCGCCTGAGGAGCCGCCCCCGCAGGAAGCACTGGCCAGCCAGGAGCAGCAGTTTCCCGCGGAGGAAGCGCTCGCACCCGCCACATCCGAGGCCGCTGTCGACGATTGGATGAACTCGGAGAGCCAGCTCCAGTCCCGGTCGGACGGCAACTCCGAGATGATGATGGGCGACCCCGCCGAGCGTCTGAACTGACGCCGCTTCCGAAAACTCACCAGCGGTGCAGTTTCTCGTCGAGGGCGATGCGACGCACGTATCGCGGGAACTGAAGGCCGAAACGGCGCTTCAGTTCGGTGGCGCGGATCTCGAGGCGCCGCCAGGACAGATCGGGCTGCGCTTCCTTGAACGCAAACACGATCAGGTTGCCGTCGGTTCTCACCTGCAACGTCAGGATCTCGTCCTCGAACGCGTCGCGTAGTTTGACGAGATGAGCGGCGCGGGAGCGGGGCGTACCGCAGACGTTGGCGACGAATACGCCACCCGGCGCGAGGCAACGACGAGCGTTCCGGTAGAACTCCATTGTGTCGAGCTGGGGCGCAATGCCTGTGCGATCACACGCGTCCGCCAGAATCACGTTCTTGCAGGGCGCAAGGTCAGAGATATAGGCGGCGCCGTCCGCGTGGATCACGCGAAAGCGATGGTCGTCCTCGGGAATGCCAAACTCCTGGCGGAGCGCGATGACATCGAGGTTTGCTTCGATGGCCGTGAGCAACGCCGAGGGCAGGTGGCCGTAACAGAACTTCGCAAGCGACCCGCCGCCGAGGCCGAGCAACAGGATGCGCCCCGGTGCTTGATTGAACAGCAGGAACGCCATCATCTTGCGTGTGTAGGCCAGCGCCAGTCTGGCGGGATGCTGCATATCCATCGCGCTTTGCACGACATCGAGGTCGAAATGCAGGTAGCGCCGCCGCCCGTCATCCACGATGAAAGGCTTGTCGTAGGTTCCTTCGAACAGGCTTTCCAGCAGTCCCTGGCGGGAAGTGCCGGGAGGCTCGAGGAGGCGCAGCATGCTGTGCGCGTCTGGAAACGGGCTTTCGATCGACAGCAGTCGTGGCTTCGTGCGTCTCTCAGGCATCGTCATCCAGTCTGCAGCAATGCGCAGAATTGCCCGATGTCCACATTGCCTCCGCTCAGGATCACGCCGATGCGGGCGCCTCGCAGCCTGGGCCGCATTTCCCGTAGCGCTGCGAACCCCAGGCAGCCGGTGGGCTCAACGAGAATCTTCATGCGGGAGGCGAAGAAGCGCATGCAGTGGATGAGCTGGGCATCGGTTGCCGTGAGCACGTCGTCAACGTCTCGACGGATGATCTCGAACGTATACTTTCCAAGGGCCTGGGTCTGCGCGCCATCGGCAATCGTTTTCGGTGTGTCGATGTGCACTATGGCGCCGGAGCGGAACGACTGCTGGCCGTCATTGCCCGCCTCGGGCTCGACCCCGTAGATTTTGCATTGGGGAGCGAGCGCCCGCGCGGACAATGCGGAACCTGCGAGCAGGCCGCCTCCGCCCAGGCAGACGAACAAGGCATCGAGCGGCCCCGCTTCTTCGATCAACTCCTTCACCGCCGTGCCTTGCCCGGCGATCACGTCCGGATGATCGAAAGGCGGTATGAGCGTCATGCCGCGTTCTTCCGCCAGCCTCCGGCCGATCTGCTCACGATCTTCGGTATATCGATCGTAGGGGATGACGTTGCCGCCATAGTGGCGGGTCGCGGCCATCTTGGCCGCCGGAGCGTCGCTCGGCATGACGATGCTCGAGGAGATTCCGAGCAGGTTCGCCGCCAGGGCGATGGCCTGGGCGTGGTTCCCCGACGAAAATGCCACCACGCCGGCCTTCCGCTGCCGCTCGTCGAATCGGGCCAGTGCGTTGAAGGCGCCCCGGAATTTGAAGGCGCCCACCCGTTGCAGATTCTCGCACTTGAAGAACACTTCCGCGTCCAGCTCCTGGTCGGCTGTCCTCGAGCGCATTACGGGGGTGCGATGGGCGTGGCCGTCGATGCGCCCGGCGGCAGCGACGACGTCATCGAACGAGGGAAGGTTGTGCATAGGCGCGGCGTTTTAGCATAGCCGCGCCGGCGGGGCACG
>JBDTUL010000540.1:0-4501 GCA_040007735.1 Gammaproteobacteria bacterium
ATCAGTAACGCGACGGTCAGGACCAACCCGGCGATGTGAGGTGAGTGATGCCGCGGATGTGTCTGCGCCAGGGCTCGCGGCAGCACGCCGTCGCGACCCAGCGCATACAGGTAGCGCGCCGAGCTGTTGAAGAGCCCGAGCACCGCCGCGAATGAGCTGGTCAGCACGAGCAGGCTCACCGCGTCTGCGCCCCACGCACCCAGGTGCACAAGACTCTGGTTGACCACGAAGGCCCCAGGGTCGGACTTCGCCACGGCCGCTATATGGCTTGCACCCGCTGCCGAAGTGAGGCACCACGCGGTGAAGACGTAGAACAGCCCAACGAGGACCACAGCAATGTACGTTGCGCGCGGCACCGTCACTTTTCGATTGCGCGCTTCCTCTTGATAGATCGCAGTGCCTTCGACACCGAGCACGCCGTTGAAGGCGTAGATCGCCGCCACCCCCAGCCCGGGCGCGATGATGCGGGCCGGAGTGAAGTCGTGCAGATCGAAAGCCTGCCAGCCGACATGCCGGATGATCGCGAGATCGAGGAGCAGAATCAGGGCCACTTCGGCGGTCAGGGCAAAGCCGAGCACCCGCGCGGCCAGCGTGATGCGGTTATGCGAGAGCCAGGAGGCGAGCGCGAGGCCGCCAAACGCCCACACGGACCAGTGCACCGACAGCCCGGTGAAGCGCTTGAAGAACAGCGCGCAGAAATAGGCCATCGCCGATAGAGTCGAGGCCGAAAGCGCGAAGTATGAAAAGGCTGCGACATACGCGGCTGCCAGCCCGGATGTGCGGCCCACGCTTGCGGCGACGTATGCATAGAACGCCCCTGCGTTCTGCACGAACGGAATGATGCGCACGTAGCCGATGGCGAACAGGAGCATTGCGCCGATCGCCCCGAGATAGGTGCCGGGCACGCCGCCGCCGTTACCAGACGCGAACGCCATGGGCATGAGCATTACCACCACCCCCATCGGTGCGGCCGCTGCCATGACCATGAATACGATGTCGGACGTGCCCAGCACGCCCGAGTCCAGCCGCCCGCTGGCGAGTGTGCGTTCTGCTTCGGCGGCGGAGTGGGTGAGGGGGCTCGAGCTCATGCGTGTGTACCTCGCATCGATCAGTATTGGCCCGAGAGCAAAGCTCCGCAACCGGGGATGTGGGTCGGCAGCCGCAACGCTTTGAGCATTCCCCACGTGGTGGCGACAGCGGCCGATAGCGTTGGGATACCCGCCTCCCTTTCGACCGTGTCGATCGAAGGCAGCGAGCGCATCTGAACGCACGCGGACAGCACGATGCCGTCGATGCCGCCGCGATCCAGCCGTTTGTAAAGCGTTAGCAACTCAGCGGGGTCCTGGGCCGCTACAAGCAAATTGTCGGGAATCTCCAGTGCAAGGTAGTCCTTTACCTCCACACCTTCGCTTTCGATGTAGTCGACCACGAGTTGCGTCAGCGGCTTCATGTAAGGGCACAGAACGGAGATGCGTTTCATGCCCATCGTGTGCAGCGCCTCGATCAAAGCGCCGGCGCTGTTCACAACCGGAGCCGCCGCGCCGTTCTGTTGAGTGACGCCGGCGAGGCGTTGCTGCGAGATGCGGTGATATCCCTTGCCCATGCTCATGATCGCCACGAGGCACGCATACCCGAGCACGTCGACCCGAGCGTCCGACAGCTCCAGTGCGCAGCGGTCGCTGTCGCGGTCCATGGCTTCCAGCTCTTCCTTGACGACCCTCTTCATGCGCATGCGGCTCGAGTGGAAGGTGAAACGCTCGCTCGCAACCGCTTCGCGAGCGCGCAGCATGGCGGGAATTTCCGTCTCCATCGTCGTGTTGGACGAGGGAACGATCTGGCCTACCCGAATCAGGCGGCCCTCGGCGCGAGCATTCATCGGGCGGAATCCTTCTGCGGTTGCGGGTCGAGCGGGAAATCAGGCTGGTCCGGCTGCGGGAATTCTTCTCCATCGATGAACCTGGCCGAGGTCAGCGGCCTGCGATTCACGCGCAGATCGAAGATATCGAAGCGATTGTAGTGGCCGGTGATGTCGTGCATCTGGCGCGGCTGAATACAGCGGCCGAGGTCGATGTCCGCGTAACAGATGCCTTCGTCATCGATGAGAGGCTGCCCGATGATGCGGCCATCCGGGCCGAGCACGCCCGAAAAGGCGCTCTGGCGTCGCATTAGCAGCTCGCGTGCTCGGGGGCTCGCCGAGCCCAGAGCGTGCAGCATCTCTTCCGACACCGTGGAGCACGACACCACGGTGAACACTTTACCTTCGAAAGAATGCGCAGCCGCGCGCAAGCGAATGGCCTCGGCCATGTCGTAATCGGCGGGCGCTACCGGCAAGGCTATGTAGCTTGCCACGTGAACGAGCTCGCCTTGAGCCAGCAGGCTGAAGCGCGCCAGGGTGTTCGTGTTCTCCCCACACGCGAGCGACCCGAGTGGCCCAACGCTCGTCTGGTGTACGCGAAGGCCCGATGCATCACCTGGGGCCCACGTCAGCTTCTCCGCCCAGGTTGGCACCAGCTTGCGGTGCCGGCCGAGTATGCGGCCGTCATCGCCGATGGTGATCAGGGTGTTGTAGAGAGTGCCGATTCCGTAGCGGCTGCGCTCGTTCACACCGACGACGACGTTGATGCAATGGCGCGCGGCGGCCTGAGCGATCTTCGCAATCTCAGGGCCCGGAATCTCGATGGCGGAGCGGCACAACCGCTCGAACCACGGGCTCCCGTCGATGGGATTCGTCAACCAGCTCCAATACGGGTAACCGGCGACGAACACTTCAGGGAAGGCGGCCAGCCGCGCACCGTTCCGGGCTGCCTCTTCGATCAACCGACACACCTTCTCCACGGTGGCATCGGTATCCAGGAAGACCGGCGCAGCCTGAACGGCGGCCGCCTTGAACGTGGGAAGAGTCAGCATCGCCGGGTTCTCCGCGTCATGCGCTCAAACAGCCACGACCGGGTGGCGCAAAGTGCCGATGTTCTGCACCGAGGCCTGCACTACATGCCCGGGCCAGAGCCATTCCTGCGGATTGCGTCCGGCGCCGACGCCTGAGGGCGTTCCGGTTGCGATGATGTCACCGGGCTCCAAAGTGATGCCGACACTGAGGTCCGCAATCAGCGCCGCTACGGGGAACAGCATGTAACGAGTATTGGAGCTCTGCTTCGTCTGCCCGTTGACACTGAGACTGAGATCGAGCGTCTGCGGATCCGGAATCTCATCGGCGGTGACGATGCACGGACCGAACGGCGCATAGGTGTCCTGGCCCTTTGAATAGATCCACTGGCCGGCGCGGCGGCAATCCCGCGCGCTGATGTCGATCATCACGCTGTAGCCGAAGACGTATTTCAGGGCGTCCGCCGCGGCGACCCGCTTTGCGCGCGTGCCGATGATCACGGCCAGCTCCACTTCCCAATCGAGCTGCTGCGTAACGGCGGCATTGTGCTCGATGGCATCGCCGGGCCCGATGACGGTGGTCGGCGGCTTCGAGAAGATGACCGGTTGCTTCGGCAGGTCCTTGGCAGTATCCAGGGTGCGCGCCGATTCGGCCACGTGCTCGACGTAGTTCAAGCCGATGCCAAAGATGTTCTTGCGTGGGCGGGGAATGGGCGCCAGCAGCTGCACGTTTTGCACGGGCCACGCCGTACCCGCGGGCCAGTTGTCGTGGAAGCATTCGAGAAGCGCGTTGGCCGTTTGCAGGCCCGCTGGCCCCAGGTCGATGAACTCGAGCATGGAGGCGGGCAAGGCCCGGCTCGAGCGCGCGGCCAGCAGGTTCAGATCAACCACGGAATCCCCGACCAGCGCGCCCAGCCGGGCGGCTGCGCATACATCGGCACGATAGGTCACGAGGCGCATGAGTCGCTCCACAGTAGAAACGGATTGAGGCAGATCGATCGAGCGGCACCGGGCCAGTGCTTCATGGGGCAACCGCCGTTGCCTCGAGCACCGGCTGGTGTCCGCCGTTTTCGGCAAGGGCCTGCTCGCGATACAGCCCCAGCGCGTTCATCACGGGAAGATCGTTGAAGCAGAACAGGCATGCGTCGTTCGTCTCGCTCGCGTTCGCGTGCTCGTGGAACGCCCAGGACGGCACGCAGAAGATGTCGCGTTCGGTCCAGTCCATGCGCTTGCCGTTTACGATGGAATACCCGCATCCCTTGGCCGCCTGGTACAGAAAACTTCCGGTATGGCGATGAGCCTGCGTCTTCTCTCCCGGGCGCAGCATCTGCATGCTGGCCCCCATGGTGGGCATCACGGGGCCGCCCGTTACCGGATTCACATAGTTCATGAGCACACCGTCGAACGGGCTTCCTTGCGTCGCTCGGGCGTAGCGGCGGAGGGACTCGTACGTCGGCTCCCATTCATATTTGAATAGAGGTGAGTACGGTTTGCTCCACACCGAGCGCTGCGGATGCAGCGCCGTTGCGCCCCATGTATTCGTTGAATCGTCGATGGGATGCGTGACGGTCTGGTTCAACTCCGGGTGCACGACATAGAAGCCGGCTTCCATCGCATT
>JBDTUL010000541.1:0-4498 GCA_040007735.1 Gammaproteobacteria bacterium
AAAGCACCTGCTTCGGCAGAGGGCTCTGGCGGGGCGCCCGGTGTTCTCGAGGAGGTGGTGGTGACGGCTCAACACAGACTCGAATCGCTGCAGCGATCCTCGCTCTCCATCACTGCCATCGACGCCGCCAAGATCACGAGCTCCAATCTGTCCCAGCCGGAGGGTCTCAGCCGCCTGGTGCCGAATCTTCAGGTGGGGCAGTTCACTTACTCGCGCGTCTACTTGCGCGGCATCGGCGACAACACGGCAACCGCGTTGGCCCAGTCCGCGGTCGCGATGAACGTCGACGGAGTCAACGTCGCCCGCAGCAGCCAGATCGGTGGCAACTTCTATGACGTGGCCCGGATCGAAGTCCTCAAGGGACCGCAGGGGACGCTCTATGGCCGGAACGCGGCTGCGGGCGTCATCAACCTCATCACGAATGCGCCGGGCCCCGACCTCGGCGGCCAGCTAGCCGTCAACTTCGGCAACTACGATCTGCGGCGCGTGCAAGGCGCCTTGAACATCCCTCTCAAGGAGAACCTCGCGGTCCGCACGGCATTCAACGTCGTGCGTCGCGACGGGTACCTGCGGGATGGATACGATGACGACAGGCAGGAATCGGGCCGCATTCGCCTCGGCTGGGAACCCGCCGATGACCTGAACCTCGGCTTCAAGCTTGATTACACGCACATCGGGGGCATGGGCCAATCCTCCGTCGTTTACCCAACGCCGCCTGGCGAGGATGCGTGGATGGCCGCTTCCGGTGCGACCGTCCGCTCGTTTCAGATAGCAGCCAATGCACCACCGGTGCCGGCCGATGGCTTCGTGGACAACAAGTATGCGAGCGCTTCGGCGCAGCTGGATGCAAATCTCGGGTTCGCCGAGCTCACTGTGATCCCGGCCTATCGCTGGCAGCAGTCATCGTTCTTTACCTCGCCCGCCGGCACGCTCAATTTCGCCGAGCAGGATCATGTGCATCAGGAGAGCGTGGAAGCACGGCTCGCGCGCAACACTGATGCGCTGAAGCTCGTCGCGGGAGCGTACTACTTCAGGGAGATCACGAATTTCAATCAGCAGGTCTATCAGGGTGTGCGCCTCGGCGCGACCACGGGTCTGTCGAACATCTATACGCCGTATCACGCGCCCACCGAGGCGCTCGCAGGTTTCGCCGACGCAAACGTGTCGCTGACCTCGCGTCTGCGTGTGCTCGGTGGCATTCGTTATACGACGGAGAAGCGCGGCCTCTCTGGCACGAGCACGACGTTCGCCACTGTCCCTATCGTGCCGCTCTGTCCGGCAGGTGCGACACTTCCGGGTCCAGCTTTTCGCTACTGTCTCGTTACCGATCCCGACAATTCGGTCAGCAATAATGCTGTCACCTGGCGCGGCGGCGTCGAGGTCGATGTTGCGCAGGATTCGATGGCGTATCTGACGGTGAACCGCGGCTTCAAGTCGGGCGGCGTCTACTCGGGGCCCGCGCCCGGAAACACATATGATCCCGAATTCCTGACGTCCTTCGATGCAGGCATTCGCAACCGTTTCCTCGAGAACACACTGCAGCTGAACCTCGAGGCCTTCTATTGGCTCTATCAGGATTATCAGTTCACGTTTATCAACTTTGCGAGCAACGGCACACAAGCGCTGGTGACGACCAACGCTGGCAAGGCGCGGCTCTATGGCGCCAACGCAGACATCATCCTGACGCCAACGAGCGCAGATACGCTCAGCCTGGCCGCCGAATATCTGAGCACACGGTTCACGGATTTCACCTACACGACGCCGATCGCTGTAGATGCGCAGCGGAGTTGCACATCGCGAGGCGTCGCCGGCTCGGCAACACTGGCAAACGGCAATAGCGTGCCTGTTTTCAAGTTCGATTGTTCCGGCGTGCAGCTGGCACGCGCACCGAAATGGTCGATACAGGGAGGGTGGGCGCACAGCTTCTTCCTGCCGCAAGGCGCGAAGATCGTTGCGGGCGTCGACGCGCTGTACAACTCGTCCTACAAGCTCGACGTGACTGCGGTGGACTTTCTGACGCAGAAAGCTTTCGCGATCGTCAACGCTGACCTGGGGTATCACAGTGCCGGGGGGCATTGGTCAACGGGTGCGTGGGTCAAGAATATTTCGGACCGCGCCGTCTACAATGACGCGCGCCGATACGGAGTGAGCTCGTTCTCGGGGGCGGACATTCGGCCGCCGCGCACGTACGGAGTGCGAGTGAGCTACGAATTCTTCTGACGAGCGCGGCCGTCGCGCCGCATTTCAAGGCCAGACCCTGCAAAGCGGCGGTGCACTGAGCGCCGCCGCGCTGTATTGGCCTCCACAGTTCGCGTAGCGCCAAGTCCGGTTCCGCCTGGCGCAAGTTCCCGTCCTGCATTCCTACTACAACTAGGCATCGGCGAGTCCCTCGTTTTATGCGGGGAACCCGCGCCCCGGCATATTGGGCATCCCCGTGCCCGTCAGTTGT
The DNA here is from genome assembly GCA_040007735.1 of Gammaproteobacteria bacterium. Classification (GTDB taxonomy): domain Bacteria; phylum Pseudomonadota; class Gammaproteobacteria; order Steroidobacterales; family Steroidobacteraceae; genus JADGHX01. The sequence continues at coordinate 2,450 of JBDTUL010000541.1, forward strand.
GGAGAACGCGAACATGACCCGTCCGACCGCAAGTCTCGATGCGCTTCAGCAGAAGCTCGACTACCTCATGGATCGCAGCGAGGTCCTCGACTGTGTTGCCCGCTATGCCCGTGGAGTGGACCGTCACGACGCGGAGTTGATGGTGAGCGCCTACCATGCGGACGGTCTGGACGTACACGGCCATGCGGTCAACGACATGGCGCACTTCGCCGCATGGGCCAACGCCTTGCACGACACCAACTTTCAGCGCCACACGCACTGCCTCACGACGCACAACTGTGAGATCGCGGGCGACACGGCACATTCGGAAAGCTACGTTCTCTTTGGCCTGCTGACGCATGACGGCAACGCGGTGTGGCTGGGCTGCGGCCGTTATGTCGATCGCCTCGAGAAACGCGAGGGCGCGTGGAAGATCGCGCTACGCCGCACGACCGTCGAGTGGATGGTGACGGCGGATACCGCGCCCATGAAGACAAAGTATTTCCGGGAGCAAGGCTACGCGGCGGGTGTCACCAACCGGACCGATCTGGCCTACGAGCGCCCTTTGCAGTTGCCCGCGTCCACCGGGAAGGCCTGATCGCCCATGAGAGGCGTGCGCCGCTACGGTGCGTTGGCCGCGCTCGTGCCGCTGCTCTTAGCAGCATGTGAACGCACGGCCGCCGCTGTGAACGACGCAACGTTGGCCGCCGAGCAGGACGGAAGAAACTGGGGCAGTTACGGTCGCACGTTCAGCGAGAACCACTACAGTCCGCTGGATCAGATCAACGCGCAAACCGTCTCGCGCCTGCGGCTGGCCTGGTACCACGATCTGGATACAAGCCAGCGCACGGACTCGCAACCCCTCGCCGCGGACGGCGTGGTCTACGTCGCCACGGGCCTGAGTGTGGTGCGCGCGCTCGATGCCCGTTCCGGCCGGCTTCTGTGGCGCTACGACCCCGGCGTGGGCAAGGTTGCGGGCGCGAAACTGCGGCCTTCGTGGGGAATTCGCGGCCTCGCGCTGTGGTCGCATAGAGTGTTTGTCGGCACGCAGGACGGACGGCTCATTGCCCTCGATTCGAAGACGGGGAAGGTGGTCTGGAACGTCGCCACCCTGGATCCCGACGACGAGGCAACCATCACCGGTGCCCCACGGGTGTTCGATGGCAAAGTGCTCATTGGGTTCGCCGGCGCCGAGCGGCGCGGAATCCGTGGAGCGCTCAACTGTTTCGACGCGCGCACCGGCAAGCTGCTGTGGCGATTCTTCACCGTGCCCGGTGATCCCGCGAAAGGTTTCGAGAACGACGCCATGCGCCGTGCCGCGGAAACCTGGAGTGGCGAATGGTGGAAGTTCGGCGGCGGCGGCACGGTGTGGAACGGCATCACCTACGACGCGGAGCTCCGCCGCATCTACATAGGCACGGGGAACGGCGGGCCCTGGAACTGGAAGATCCGCAACCCCGATGGCGGTGACGCGCTGTTCCTGGCTTCGGTTATCGCGCTGGACGCACGCACCGGCGAGTATCTCTGGCATTACCAGGAGAATCCCAATGAGGCGTGGGACTACAACTCCACCATGGACCTCGAGCTTGCGACGCTGCGCATCGGCGGGCGCGAGCGCAAGGTGCTGCTCCACGCGCCGAAGAATGGTTTCTTCTATGTTCTGGACCGTGTGAGCGGCCAGCTCATCTCCGCTGAGAAGCTCGGCAAGGTTACGTGGGCCGATAGTGTGGATGCGAAGACGGGGCGCGACCTATGGCAGATTCAAGTGAACTCGTCGGCGGAGTTAGGCGACGGACATAGCTGGCGGGCGTCGCCGATGACTTACTCGGTGGGTGGGAAGCAGTATGTTACGGTGGCGAATGGGCCGAATATCTTGACGTTCGGGTTGCCGTAGAAATTACGGCTGGATTCGTTGAATGCCAACTACTTCCGCGGCGCCATTCCGGATGCGGAGGTAAACGAGAACGTGTCGCGCGTCGTCGTTCGCCGCGCGGATCTCGGCGCGTAGATAACTACCTTCGCCGGCGGCCGGAAGCTTATCTGAAGTCTCGTTGGGCAGCGCGTCCGCCC
>JBDTUL010000542.1:0-4494 GCA_040007735.1 Gammaproteobacteria bacterium
TCCGCGCTCGATACAGCTTCATCTTCCTGGCGCTGCTGTGGGCAGCCGCCGTCAACGCAGCGGATCCGCTCCCGCGTGCGCAGCCCGAAGAGGTTGGCATGTCTTCCGCGGGGCTGGCGCAGCTCACTGCGGTGCTGAAGAGCTATCCGGACAACGGCAAGCTCGGTGGCTCAGTGGCGCTCATCGCCCGCCGCGGCAAGCTCGTCTACTTCGAGGCGTTCGGCCAGCGCGACCGCGAAGCCCACTCCCCCATGCGCACGGATTCGGTATTCCGGATCGCCTCACAATCCAAGGCTGTCGTCAGCGTGGGCGCGATGTTGCTGGTGGAGCAAGGGAAGCTGCTGCTCACCGACCCCGTCGGGAAATACATTGCCGAATTCCGCGAAACCACGGTCGCCGTGCCCAAAGAAGGTGGCGGATACGATGTGGTCAAAGCCACGCGCCCGATCACCATTCGCGATCTGCTCACGCACACTTCGGGCGCGAGCTATGGCAACGGTCCTGCGGCCGAACTCTGGAAGAAAGCCGGCATCCAGGGTTATTACTTCTCCGATCGTAACGAGCCGATCGGCGCGACGGTGGCGCGCATGGCCGCCCTGCCCTTCGATGCCCAGCCGGGCGAGCACTGGATTTACGGCTACAGCGTCGACATTCTGGGTGCGGTGATAGAGCACGCAAGCGGCATGCCGCTCGATCAGTTCCTGCGAAAGAACGTCATCGAGCCACTGGCGATGGTCGACACCGCGTTCTATCTGCCGAAGGATAAACGCGATCGGCTCGCCACCGTGTATGGCAGAGACGCTGCAGGCGCTCTCGAACGCACCCCCACTCCCGGCGCTGCGAACGGACAAGGCGCTTATGTGGATGGCCCGCGGGTCTCATTCTCAGGCGGCGCGGGGCTTCTCTCGACGGCGGGTGACTACGCTCGCTTTCTGCAGATGATGCTCAACGGCGGCCAGCTCGATGGAAAGCGCGTTCTCTCGCGCAAGATGGTTGAGCTCATGACCACCGATCACCTGCGGGATATTCCTTACACGGCCCCGGGGGTCGGGTTCGGCCTTGGCTTCTCGGTGTTGAAGGATCTTGGCGCGCGCGGCGAGCCGGGCTCGGTGGGTGAGTACGGTTGGGGCGGTGCGTATCACTCAACCTATTGGGTCGATCCACACGAGCAACTCGTGGTGGTCTACCTGACGCAACTGAACCCCTCGGGCGACATCGACGACTTCGGCAAGCTGCGGGCCCTCATCTACCAGGCCATCGTGGACTAAGCCCGACGGCCTGTACGCATATACAGTGGCGGGCGCTACTCTTATATATACGCCCGCCCGCCCACGCCAGCCCGGCTAGTCGTAATACGCGGGCGACTTCTTCAACCCCGCGTAAGTGGCGGGGTCGTGCTGAATCCACATCTTCGCGCCAGTGCTCTTCACGAACGCATCCACCTTCGCTCGCGTGGCGCGGGTCATCGCGGCATCGAAGTCGAACGTAGGCACGCGGTCCAGCGTCTTCTCTTCAGGCAGGTGATAGAGATCGCCGGCCAGCAGCAGCGGCCCGGACCGGGCGAGTTTCAGGAACAACATCTGGTGGCCCGGCGTATGCCCGGGCGCGGTCTTGATGATGACGGTGCCATCGCCGAACACGTCGTGATCTTCATTGTTCAGCGTGATGCGCATCACTCCCTTCAGGTCGATATAGGAGTCGGGAGTGCGAATGCCCACCTTGGCGTCGCTGAACATCGCGTCGTATTCGGCCTGCTGCACGATCCACGTGGAGCCCGCAAACAGGTTCGCGTTGGCGGTGTGGTCCGCGTGATAGTGAGACATCGCCAGGAAAGTGATGTCCTTCACCGGGTGGCCCACCGCGGCCAGCTGCGGCGCCAGGCGTCGTTTGGCCTTCAGAATCCCTTGCTGCACAACCTCTGTGCCGTCGTCGGGAATGTCCTTGTCAGGCACTTGCCCCACATCCCACACCAGCGTGCCTTTGGGATGCACGAGGAGATAACAGGGCGTGACAAAGCTCACGTCGCCGTGCACCTCACTCGCCTCCAGGCCGAACAGCTTCGGGTTCATCGGCGAGATGGTGCCGCAGTCCATTACATACAATCTCGGCGCTGCTGGGGCAGCCGCCAGCGCAGCGTTCGATTGGAAACCGATGGCCAGCAGTGCTGCGGCCATCGCAAAGTGTAACCGCCACTTCCTGAGTGTCATGCCGTGCGTCCCCATAGTTCCGCCGTCGCGAGCCGTGCCCCGGCAACGAGCGCCTCGAACTTCGCCCACATCACCGAAGGCGGCACCCGCTGAATGAGCTCAGTCTGCGCGAATCCGCAATCGCTGCCTGCAATGACGTTCTCGCGGCCCACGATGCGGGCAAAACGGATGATGCGGTCCGCCACGACGCGGGGATGCTCGACCGTCATGATGTGGTGGGTAATGACGCCGGGGATCAGGATGCGCCCGGGCGGCAGTTTCGCCTTCTCCCACACCCGCCACTCGTGCTCGTGGCGCGGATTCGCAGCCTCCAGAGAGTAAGCCCCCGCCTTGACCGCCAGGATGAGATCGACGATCTCCTCGAGTGGCGCGTCGGCCACGTGCGGCAGGTGCCAGCTGCCGAAGCAGACGTGATAGCGAATCCGGTCCTCCGGAATGCCGCGCAGGGCATGATTGAGTGCGTCCACCCTGAGCTGCGCCCACTTCCGGTAGTGCTGCGGGCTTTGCTGCACGAGAAAATCGTACATATTGGCCAGCAAAGCGTCGTCCACCTGCACGATCAGCCCACTTTCATGGACCGCCAGGTACTCCTGCCGCAACGCCTCCGCGAGAGCGAAGATGTATTCGCGCTCGCTGCCGTAGAACTCGTTCCGGCCATTGAACACCGCGCTGGCTGGCGCCACCACGGTTAGAAAGCCTTCCGCCGCATTCGCTTCGCGCAACGCGAACTGCAGGTTCGCCACGTCCCGGTGAACGTCCGCCGGCTTCGAATATTGGATGGCGCTCGTGCAGACCTGCGAGACATAGCCCGTCTTCATCTGCTTGAACTGCTCCGCGATGACTTCGGGGAAGCGCTCGCGATCGCGCCCCAGGAAGTCCAGCGGCGGCGGCTCGCCCGGCCGCGGCTCGAAGCCGCTCATGCGCTCCAGCACATAGTTGGCCCAGCTCGATTTTCCATACTCACCGTCGTTGACGATGTCGATGCCGACCGCCACCTGCCGCTTCACCACTTCGGCGACCGACGCTTTCAGAACGTTCGCGTACGCCTCGGGATCGGCCGGCGGCCCGGTGAGCTGGCTCGCAAGGCTCAACAGTGCCTCGGGCCGCACGATGCTGCCGACGTGCGTGGTGAGTATTCGATCTTCGCTGCGCTTCATGGGTTCACCTGCCTGGCGGGCCGCGTTTTACCCGAGGATTCGCACCGGATTCACCAGGGTGCCGATGCCGGCGATGGTGATGGTCACGGTGCCGCCGAGGGACGTGAGGTTGGCCGCGTGCAGGGCTTTGCCGCCGACCTTGCCGGGCCGGAACGCCGTGCCCATGGAGATGACATCCCCGGGCCACAGGGAGTGAAAGCGCGTGATGAACGCGATAATCTCAGGCACCGAATAAGTGTAGTAACGCGTGCTGTCTTCAGCGATGAGATCGTCGTTGTGCCAGCAGCTGACATCGAGCACGTGCGGGTCGGCGATGTCACCCTTCGTCACGAGCCACGGCCCCATGGGGCCGAACGTGTCCGTGCCTTTGTAGCGCGCGGCGTAGGACAGGTGTTGCTCGCGGCGCTCGAGCTCGTTCGAGGTGGAGCCCTCCGCGCGATACAGCGCGTAGTAATGCACCATGTCTTCGGCGCGCATGCCGTTGCCGGTGACGTCGTCCATGATCGAATAGCCATAGACGACCGACATCGCCTCCTCGACCGGGACATATCGGCAGCGCTTGCCGATGATGACCGCAAGCTCCGGCTCGGGATGCACGCTGCCGTAGTACGGGTGCACCTCGATCGGCGCTCCATGCCCGACCAGGCACGATGAAGGTTTCAAGAAGAACAGCGGGTGATCCGGCACGGTGATCTTGCGTGCGTTGCTGCCCGAGTTGTTCATGGCGACACCGCAGATCTTCGCGGGCCGGCGCACCGGCGGGTGCCAGGTGATATCCGACTGAGGAATGGCGTTCACGTCCAGCGGGTGTTCACGCGCGAAACGCAGCGCCTTCGCAAGCAGCGCTTCGCCGCTGGCGCCCGACTCGATGAGCGAGATCATGTCGGCGGGAGCCGGCACGCCCATCAGGCTCGCGACGGCGGCCAGGTCGAGAATCGTCTCGTCATCGAACTCGAATCCGATTCTGTCGGACCCTGCCCACGCAAAGCTTGCCAATCTCATCGCCACCCCCCTTGATGCAGGGATATTGCATCGATCCAGGATCGTGCGCAAACATTGACGGCGCGCTGCTGGCGCAACTATTCTCGTTTAATGCAACAGTGCTGCACCAAAAATAAATCGACGCTCCA
>JBDTUL010000543.1:0-4489 GCA_040007735.1 Gammaproteobacteria bacterium
CCTGCAGCCGTCGTTTTCAACTGTCGCCCGCCGCCATCGTGGTGGTTTCCCTGGCACTGCTCCAGGGCACGATGCCGTCATCCGCCATCGCGCAGGCAGGCGAATCGGGGCCTGTCTACAAAGCCGCACCGTGTTGCTCCTTGTGTCCCCGAGCTGCGGATCCTTCCGTCTACGTGTCCCGCTTCATGCGAGATCACCGCATCACCATCCAGGGAACGGGCGATTGGCTCTTTCGGACCGAAGTCGACCTGGACACCGAGTTTGCGGTGGACGAAGCAGTCTATGCAGACCTCTCCAGGATGGTCCGTGAGCTCAACGCGAGAGGAACGCAGATTCTTCTGCTCGATCTGCCGCGCCGAGGGCTGCTTGCCGCGGACAAGCTGCTGCCCGCGAACCGCGAGCGGTACGACCGCAAGACGACGCTTACGAACTATCGTCGCATGCTACAGCGCTTTCGGGACATCGGTTTCATCGTCCCGGACTACGGCCTGCTGGCCGAGCAACCGGATGGCGCCGGGTATTTCTTTCATCGGGATGGGCACTGGACGCCGGATGGCGCCCGGCGCACCGCTCGCCTGATAGCCGATGCCGTGATGGCGCAACCGTTCTATGGGGGCCTGCGCAGGAAGGCTTTCAAGACGAGACAGGTCGGGCAACAGCGCCATCCCGGAGTGCTGTCCATCGTCGCTTCGCAAATCTGCGGCGGCAATTTCCCTTCGGAAGTCGTCAGCGGATTTGTCACCTCGCCCAGCGAGACTTTTCCGTTTGCCGATGAGCCTGTGCCGGATGTCACTCTGGTCGGCACTAGTTTCTCCGCCCTGCCCGCCTATCATTTCGCGGGATTCCTGCAACAGGATCTACAGACGGACGTATACAACGCCTCGCTTTCGGGCGGGAACTTCGACGGCGCCATGACGCAGTACCTGCCGTCGGCTGCATTTCAGGAGAACCCGCCCAAGCTGCTGATCTGGGAGTTTGCCCATCCACAGATCGCAGCGGCCACCACAACGCAGCTGCGCCGGCTCATCCCATTGGTTGAGAACGGATGTATCGGTCAGGAGCCACTCCTCAAGAATGAAGTCCCCGTGACTTCTGGCGGCGACTTCACAGAAGTTCTGTTCAACGGCGGAGGGGCCATCATTTCGGCAAAGAGTCGCGAGCTCGTCGTGGACCTGCAGTTCGCGGACCCGGGCATCGGCGAAATACTCAGCGAGATCTGGTATCTCGACGGCAAGCACGAAGTGGTTCGAGTGCGGATGAACGACTACACGCGGGCGAACGGCCGCTTCGTGCTGGAGCTCAACCGCGAGCCGGATTACTCAGAGCAACCTCTGATCGATTTTCGCGTCCAGATCGTCACCCCGTTGAGCGGCGCCACCTCCGTCTCCGCGACACTCTGCCGGCGCGCCGAGCCATCGAAAACGGAACTCCATTCGCGCAAAGGAGCCGCCACGTGAACGACCGGGCATCGGCGCAGCGATTGCCTCTCGATCGGGTTTCGATGCTCGCATCGAGACGTGACTCGCGCGGCCGCTTCGAGCGGATCTGCCGCGGCTTCAGCCTGGGAGCACTACTGATCGCCGGTGCTCACGGCGCGACGGCAGGCGAGGCGCTTCGGCCACCCGCCGGGTATCTGCGAGCCGTTCATCTGCAGAAGAGCTCGTCCGCCACTTGCGCCCCGGCGCCGGCCCCGTTCACCACACCCCTCGACTTTCCGAGCAAATACGCAGGCTCCGGTAGCGCACGCGACGTGCTCGATCCCGAGGCCGAGCGGCAATACAAGCTGACGACGCTCCCCATCACCCAAATGGAGAAGGGCCTCTCCAGCCTCGTCACCAGGTTCATGGCGAGTGGCAACCCGTCGCAGCTCGAATGCGCCGTGACCTGGCTTTCCGCGTGGGCGGACGCCCAGGCGTTGCAGGGCGAGGCCACGAGCCATACCGGTAGGTCACTGCGCAAATGGAGCCTCGGAAGTCTCAGCAGTGCCTATCTGCGTTTGAAATTCTCCTCATCGAGGCCGCTCGAGAAGTACCCAGAGCAGGCGGCACACATCGAAGCGTGGTTGGCCGGCGTCGCTGATCGGATGGCGCTGGAATGGTCACCGCAGGCTCCGCTTCGCAAGATCAACAATCACTATTACTGGGCGGCGTGGGCAATGATGGCGACCGCAGTAGCCACCAACCGCCGCGATTTGCTCGACCAGGCGGTTGCGATCTATCACGTGTTCGCAAGCCAGGTCGACGAGAACGGCTACCTGCCCAACGAGCTGACCCGTGCCAGCCGGGCGGCCCAATACCATGCTTACGCGATGCTGCCGATCGCGATGGTGGCTGCCTTCGGCAAGGCCAACGGAGTGGATCTCGCCGCCGAGGGAGACCACGCCCTGATGAGACTGTCGCAACGCACCCAGGCGGCTTTGGAAAATCCGTCGAGCTTCGCGGCACGAGCCGGCGCCCGCCAGGAAGAGCCATCTAACAGTAAGTCCGCGTGGGCGTGGCTCGAGCCGTACTGCTGGACCGTATCCTGCGATCCGCCGCTTCAAGCGCGCCTCGTGTCGCTACGGCCTCTGCTGGCAACGAGACTCGGCGGGGATCTGTCCGCAGTCTTCGCCGAACGTGTTGCGCCGTGAACCGACCTGCTCCACGCCACTCGAGGCTCGCTGTCACTGCCTGCTTGGTGCTTTGTTCGGCAGCCACGACGTCGCCCACGGCTTTTCCGGCACAGGTCGCCACGGGGCTCGCAACCCTCAACGGCCTCTGCAAGGCGAGCATTGGCCGTGGCGATTACGAAGAAGCGCTCAGGCTGTGCAAACGCGTGCGCTTCGATGTCGGGAAGCTCGCCCCGGGGTCACCCGAGGAGATTGAAAGTCTCGTCAATCTTGGGGATATCAAGGCTCTCGTGCAGAACTACATCGACGCCGACGCCTACTACGCAGTCGCCTTGCAGCTTGCCGAACGCGCCGAGGGCGCGGACAGCCCCCAGGTCGCGCAGTTGCTCGCCACCCTCGTCGAGATGAAGGTCAAACGCGGCAAGCTTCTCGACGCTGAGGCCCTGGTGAAACGCTTGCTGGTCATTCGAGAAAGAACCATGGACGCCGCGGACCCTGGCCTCGCCGCCATCAGAGTCCGATATGCGGACCTGCTCGCGGAGAGTCGCCAGTTCGTCGAAGCGGAAGCGGAGTATGGCCGGGCTATTGGAGTGTTACAGGACGGAGGTCCCGGAACTCTCGACGCCTATACGTCGGCGGTGCTCCACCTCGCTGAGTCATATGAACGCAGGGCCCTCTATCTGCGGGCCGAGATGCAGTACCGACGGCTGCTGGGCACGACCAATCTCTCACCGGAGGCGGCGACCCGAATCCGGAAGAAGCTGGTCCAACTCGCTTCGCTGTCATCGCAGTCCACTCAGTAGCATCCCGCAGCAGCCGCCCGCCCTCAGCCAGCCCGCCGAATCAGAACGAGCTCGTTGCATGGTCTTCTCATCCAACGCATTCCTGTTCCTGTTCCTGCCGGCATTCCTGGCGGTGTACTACCTCACGCCCAACCGCCGGCGCTTTCGCAATTGGGTAGTGCTGATCGGCAGCTATGCCTTTTATGCCTGGTGGCGCCTCGACTTCGTGGCCCTGTTCGCAGCGGTCACTGCGTTGAACTACCTGGTCGGCCTTGCGATCGCCCGCAACGGCGTGCGGACCGCACGGTCACGACGCTGGCTGGCACTGGGGGTGACCGTCGATCTTTGCACACTGGGTTACTTCAAGTACGCAAACTTCGGAGTGGATAGCCTCAACGCATTGCTGGGAAACGCAGGCTTCGAGCCGCTCGTGATGGCGCATGTACTATTGCCGATCGGCATCTCGTTCTACGTGTTCGAATCGATCAGCTACATCACGGACGTCTATCGCGGCGATACAGCGCCGACACGCCATCCGGTGGATTTCGCGACATTCGTCGCACTGTTCCCGCACCTGATCGCAGGGCCCGTGTTCCGTTACAAGGATCTCGAGGACCAGTTCGTCGATCGCAGCCACACGCTCGAGAAGTTCGGCGAAGGCGCGGTGCGATTCATGCAGGGATTTATCAAGAAGGTTTTCATCGCCGACACGCTTGCGCCCCTCGCCAATCACTGCTTCGCCCTGCATGACCCAACGATGGCGGATGCCTGGCTCGGGGCGTTCGCCTACACCGCGCAGCTGTATTTCGACTTCTCCGGTTACAGTGACATGGCCATCGGCCTCGGCCTGATGATGGGGTTTCGCTTCGTCGAGAACTTCAACCAGCCCTATGTGAGTCAGAGCATCACCGAATTCTGGCGCCGCTGGCACATGAGCCTCTCGAGCTGGCTGCGGGACTATCTCTACATCTGCCTCGGCGGCAACCGCAAAGGCGTGTTCAACACCTATCGCAACAAGTTTCTTACGATGCTGCTCGGCGGTCTGTGGCACGGCGCGAACTGGACGTTCGTGCTGTGGGGAATGTGGCACGGCATTCTG
>JBDTUL010000544.1:0-4489 GCA_040007735.1 Gammaproteobacteria bacterium
CACCTCGAGGGCATAGTGTCCAAGCAAGTGGATGCGCCCTACCGCTCGGGCCGCACGGAATCCTGGGTGAAGACGAAGTGTCGCGGTGGCCAGGAGGTCGTGATCGGCGGCTGGACGCAGGAAGGCAGGCGCATGCGCTCGTTGCTGGTTGCCATCCATCGCGGCGGCAAGCTCGCGTATGCAGGCCGCGTTGGCACCGGCTTCGGTGCGGACACTCAGAAAATGCTGCTGCCCAAACTCACGGCAGTTGAAAGCGATGACAGCCCTTTCACCGGGCCTGATGCTCCACGCAAACAGTCGGACGTACACTGGGCGAAACCCAAGCTCGTCGCGGAAATCCAATTCGCCGGCTGGACGGGCTCGGGCATGGTGCGACAGGCCGCCTTCAAAGGCCTGCGCGAAGACAAAGCCGCCTCGGAGGTGAATTTCGAAGTGGCCGCCCCTCCGCCCAGCAAGCCCGCGCGAAAGCGTCCCGGCCCCAGGAAGGCGCAGGCGACACCGACCGGCAGCAGCCGCCCGAAGGGCGTTAGCGACAGTGTCGTCATGGGCGTCACTATCTCGAAGCCTGAGAAGGTGCTCTGGCCCGACGATGGCACCGGGAAGCCGGTCGCGAAACTGGATCTCGCGCGTTACTACGAAGCAGTGGGCCCCTGGATGATCGAGCACCTGCGGGGCCGGCCCTGCTCGGTGGTGCGTGCGCCCGATGGCATCGCAGGCCAACAGTTTTTCCAGCGCCACGCGATGCGTGGCACCTCCAGCCTGTTCGAGCTTGTGAAGGTGCGTGGTGACAAGGAGCCCTACCTGCAAATCGATCGGGTCGAGGCGCTGGCGGCCGTGGCTCAGATCGCGGCACTCGAGCTGCATCCCTGGAATTGCGTGCCCGGCGAACCGGAGTTGCCTGGCCGACTGGTGTTCGACATCGACCCCGCACCGGATGTCGCCTTCGCGCAAGTGATCGAAGCGGCGTACGAGCTTCGCGAGCGTCTCGAACGGCTGGGGCTGGTCACGTTCTGCAAGTCCACTGGCGGCAAGGGCCTGCACGTCGTCACTGAGGTTGCGCAACCTCGCAAGGGCCACGTGGACTGGCCCACCGCAAAGATGTTTGCGCAAACCGTGTGCGCGCAGATCGCCGACGATTCGCCGGAACGTTACCTCATTAGCATGGCGAAGAAAGATCGCACCGGACGCATCTTTCTGGACTATTTGCGGAATGACCGAACGGCCACGGCGGTCGCGCCGCTGTCTTCGCGCGCGCGGCCGGGGGCGACCGTTTCCATGCCGTTGACGTGGAAACAGGTGCGCGAGGGTCTCGAGCCCAAACGATTTACGGTGAGCACCGCGCCGGCGCTGCTGAAGAAAAGCACGGCCTGGGAAGGCTACGCCGAATCCGCCCGCTCCCTTCAGGATGCCATTCGAAAACTGACCGGACCGGCTACGCCGGCCAAGAAAAAGAAGTGAAAGAAGAGCCCTCAATCGCCGGGCGGCATAGAGCGGATTTGCCTTCCGCAACTACAAGAACAATGCTCAGTTTTTTAGACGCGGCTGCAAGCGCGGGTGTCAGCGTGGTCAAGCCGCGGTAGTGAGTGGGCCTGCAAGTCGGTGAGTGCGCGCGCCTCTCAGCCGCCCGGCGATCGAGGGCTCTTGAACGGCCTCAGCTCAAAGCAAACGTATGAATGGCGTACGTGAGCCCCAGGCTACAGACACAAACCGCCACCGCCACGATCCCCGCCGCCCCCAGCGCCCGCGATCCAATACCCCGCAAATCAGCCAGCGAAACGCTAAGCCCTACAGCGGTCATGCCGCATACCAGGAACAGCTCCGAAGCCCCGAGACTGATCGTCACGAGCTGCGACCAACCCTGTGCAACCGCAGTGCCAGCCACCATGCTATCGCCGACAGTGCGAACTACTGCCAGCAGCACGAAGAAAATCAAAAACACCGGCAACACCTGCGACCGCTTCACCTTCGCGTCGGCGCCCGATGCGTTGCCAGTCCACATCGCAAACAGCGGCACGAGAATCAGCAACGACAGATTCCGCAGAAGCTTGGTAAAGCCCGCTACAGGCACCGCGTCCGACGCATCGAACTGCTGCGCGTAGATCATGGACGCGCCCATCACCTGAGACGTGTCGTGAATGGCCGTGCCGAGGAACACACCCGCAGCGTCGGTGGCGCTACCGAACACAGTGTGAGCAAGCCACGGATACACGAGCATGCCCGTGCAACCCAGAACCACCACGCAGGTGAGGGCAAGCCCGCTCTCAACGGCACGCGCGCGAACCACCGGGGAGATCGCACAGATAGCGGTGCATCCACATACGGCCGTGCCGGCCGCGAGCAGAAGACGCAACGGAAGCGAGAGACCGAATGCGCGCCCCACCAACACACTTACAGTGATTGCGACGGTGATACATGCAATCACGACAGGAAGTGCCATCGTCGCCGTGGACGCCAAGCCGCTCAGAGAGAGGCGCAACCCCACGAGCGCGATGCCAATGCGGAGAAGATTGTTAGTGACCCACTGAAGCCCCGGCAGATAAGTGGCATTGAGACCGATAGTGTTTCGCCAGGCGACGCCCAACAGAACAGCACACAGCACCGGGCTCACGGGCGAGGGACCATCCGGATTCAGCCAGTCGCGAAATGCGCGGGACGCTATTTCAGCAGCGACGGCGAGAACGATTGCGAGGATTGTTCCGCTAGCGAGAGTGCGCCAGGCCGTGAGGTGGATTGCCGGCCTGGACATGCGGCACTCAGCGGGCGGCGTTGGCGCCAGCAGCGCCGCCGTGGCCAGGAGCGCCGCCGTGGGTGGCCGAACGATTGCGGTTCATCACCATTTTCTCGTGGAGCTCTGAGATGCACTCGCTGCCCGTGCGGCGGAACGTGAACGGAAGAAGCGCGTGAAGGAAGCAGGCGATAGCGCCGGTGAACATGCGGGCCGCGAACCAGCTGGCGGCACACAGGTGCTGCAGGTAAGTCTCGCCCACTGATTCGGGGTGTTCGGTGAAGAGGCGGCGCAGGTTCATGGAACCTACAGTAGGCAAAATGAGGTGAGATTGGGTTGCGTAGGTGGGAGGGGATCGAGGGATTTGCGCAACGATGTTGCGCCAAATAACGGCCAAGCACGAAAGCTGTTCTGCGGTTCCGCAGGGGACGCTAGAAGGTGTTCTGCGTCACCTTTTCGCTCAGCGCTTACGGAGGACGAACTGGTGATTCCGGAAGGCCACCACCTCCACGGCATTCGCCTTCACGAACTCGTTTACCGCCCGCGTGACGCCATGATCCCAGAACCCCTGTCGGTCGTAGTCATCGCCGGTGATGAAACCGCCTGATTTGATCTTCGGGAACCAGGTTTCCAGGTCGAGTTTCACATCGTCGTAGTAGTGGCTGGCGTCGAGGTACGCCCAGTCGAAATGCGCATCCGGAAACAGCGGCGCGGCTTCGTGCGAGAGCATGCGGTGCATTTCCACCTGCCCGGCCGCCAGTTCGTGCGCCAGCAGTCGCTGAACGGCCTGAAACTGCACTTCCAGTGAATCCGCGGCGGCCTGCGCCGAGTCGAAATGCTGTGCCGGACCGTCGAACAGGGTGCCGTCCGCCTTGGTGCGCCAGGGGTCGACGAGGTGCAATTTGCGAGGGGCCGTCAGGGCGAGGATGCGCTCGGACAGTTCGCCATCGAACACCCCCACTTCGATACAAAGGGCGTTTTTCGGCATCAATTCGAGAAGAAAGTTGCGCCGGACGGCTCGCCGGGCCGTGCGGGAATGCACGCGCTCCCAGAAACGCGCACCGGGAAGCAGATGAGCAGAACGCGCCATATCGTAACCCCCTGATTTGTCGCAACCCATTCTGCCTGTATCGAATTGTGCTCCACAACACTGCCAAGCTAGGTACTAGTACGCATACTGACAGGCGCACCAAAGTTGCGTCGTCTGTGCCGATGAGAGAACATTATTTCATGGATAAGCTGGACAGAAGAATTCTGGATCTCCTGCAGAAGGATGGCTCGCTGACCGCGGCCGAAGTCGCGGAGCGCGTGGGGCTATCGAAAGTGCCTTGCTGGCGCCGGATCAAGCGCATGCAGGAGATCGGGGTCATTCGCCAGACCGTCGCCCTGCTGGATGCGAAAGCGCTGAACGTGGGCACCACGGTGTTCGTGATGATGAAGACGTCGAACCACAGCGCTGCGTGGTTCGACAAGTTCGCCAAGGCCGTGCGGGATATTCCGGAGGTGATCGAGATCTTCCGGATGAGCGGCAACGTGGACTACCTGATGCGCATCGTCGTCCCCGACATCGATGGCTATGACGTGGTGTACAAGAAGCTCATCGCAGCCATCGATTTTCAGGATGTGAGCGCGAGTTTCGCGCTCGAGTCTCCGCCGACTCTTCGGACGATCCGTCCATCGATGAGAGAGACCGAACCCACTGGGCTGGTGACCGCGCGTCAAGAGGTGGTCTGCGAGGCGGATTGCGACCCCCCTCGCTCTCGT
>JBDTUL010000545.1:0-4482 GCA_040007735.1 Gammaproteobacteria bacterium
AGGCTTCTGCGGCTGGACCACGCGCAGATGCGAATTGAAAATCCTCTCGAGCTCGTCGTAAAACGCGATGATGCTGCCGCTCGCGGCGATGATGATGATGAAGAGCGCGAGCGCGAGGCCGACGTACCGATGCACTTTCACCATGACCGGGCGGACGGAGGTTGCGATGCTCATGCCCGCTGCTCCTCATTCGTCACGGGAATGCCTCATTGCGACCCGGTTGCTGGGTTCAGTGTCGATTGAGTTGCGCGTCCGGCCGAACCGCGCTGGGCCCGCCCTCGGTCCGATGCTTCGTCCTGGCGCCGCGCGCCCTTCGACGCCGACGCATCTTGTCACCTCGCCACGCATTCCCTTGATAGCAGAATCGGTAACATTGTTTGCAAGAGCGGCCAGGCCACTCCGAATTCGCCGCGCGGATTTTTTAACCGGGCCGCGAGGCTCGACACGCATACCCCCAACTATCTCCCAGATGGTAGATGAGGCATCCGGCGCTCCCCTCTAGTTTCCATGCCTCAGTGCTGAACAACCAGATCGGCTGTCGGGGGGATTCGATGTCGGGTAGCGGAAGATTCTATGTCGTGGGGATGCTTGCGGGCCTTTTCGGGGCCAGCGCTTCTGCTCAGAACGTCGCTTCGGGGAGCGCGGCTGCGGGGACATCAGAGGATGTCCTGCAGGAGGTGGTCGTGACCTCTCAACGTCGTGTGGAGAATCTGCAGCAGGTGCCCATTGCCGCCACCGCTCTGGATGCCGCGGCGCTCGAGTCCAGATCGATCACGCGTCTGG
This sequence comes from Gammaproteobacteria bacterium, assembly GCA_040007735.1. Lineage (GTDB taxonomy): Bacteria > Pseudomonadota > Gammaproteobacteria > Steroidobacterales > Steroidobacteraceae > JADGHX01. Next base: position 784 of record JBDTUL010000545.1, read on the forward strand.
CCGATCTGCAGTCCGCGAGTCCGTCCCTGTCGATCACGAACGCCGGACAGACGCAGTCCGTCAACATTCGCGGTATCGGGCTTGCGAGCAACTCGCCGAATGCGACCGCCGGAGTGGCAACCTACGTCGATGGGCTGTTTCAGCCGCCTATCGTGCAGGCGAACAGCTTTTATGATCTGGCGAGCGTGGAGGTGCTGCGCGGGCCGCAGGGAACACTGGTCGGCACCAATTCCACCGGCGGCGCCATCTTCATCAATTCGAGGAACCCCCTGGTCGATGACCACACCGGTTACGCGCAGCTCGGATTCGGCAACTACAGCGCGTTCAATGCGCAAGGCGCCCTCAATCTGCCCGCAAGTGACACGCTCGCATTTCGTTTCGCAGGCTTCTACCGTTCCCGCGAGAGCTTCTATGACGATGTCGGGCCCTATCACAACGATGCGGGAAAGCTCGATGAACGGGGCGGACGCCTCGGCATGCTCTGGTCGCCGGGCACGTTCAGCGCGCTCGCGAAGTTACAGGTCAACGACATGGAGACCGGCGGCTATGCGTACCGGCCGCGGGCCGGGACGCAGTTCCAGGCTTTCCGGGTCGGTGACGACGACACGCTGAGTTTCGATATTCCTACGTCGCATCGCGAGCGGGCGCTGATTGGCAGTCTCGAGCTTAAACAGACCTTTGCGGACGGGCTGGTGCTGCGCTCGCTGTCCGGCTACCAGCGCAAACGCATCGACAGTCGCGACGATCTGGACGGCTCACAGGCGCCCGCATCCGCAGGCGGCCAGCAGAGCTGGGACTACTTCGCAAGCGAGCGCCAGTACAGCGAGGAAATCAATCTCATCTCCCCCACAGAGGGACGCTTCGACTGGATTCTCGGAGGCTACTTCCAGCGCAACGAAATCGAGGTCGGCATCCACGCGCTGGCCGCCGGTTTTCCGACGGATATCCTGCCCGTCAACACGCGCACCACCACGGGCTTGTTCGCACAGGGCAATTATCAGCTCACGCAGGCCCTCGAGTTGCAGGTCGGTTCGCGTTATTCGACTTACAAAGCCACAGGCACGGGTGGCGTCTTCATCGGTGCGGGCATCCCCACGTTCCCCCCTGGTGGACTGCAGGTATCGGATCTCGCCGGCGAGCACGAGGATCAACGTGCCACGGGCAAGGTCGCGCTCAACTGGACGTTCGCTCCCGGCAATCTTCTGTATGTGTTCGCCGCGCGCGGCTACAAGCCGGGCGGCTTCAATTCCACCACTTCCGGGTTCGATCCCGAAACCGTGTGGAATTACGAGGCGGGATGGAAATCCACGCTGCTCGAAGGCCGCGTGCGGACACAGGTTGCCGCGTTCTACAACGACTACTCCGGCTTCCAGTTCGACGTCCTCGAGCCCGCGACGGGGCAGGCCGGCATTCGTAATGTCGGCAACGGCACCATCCGAGGTGCTGAAGCTCAGGTGCAGGCGCGTTTCGGCGGGTTCGGGATGGACGGTGGATTCGCATATGTCGACTCGCAGATCGACGGCCTGACGTTCGTGAATACGCGCACGTTGCCTTTGGGAAATCTGGGACCCCAGTGCCCTGCGGGCGTGCCTTCATCACCCCCGCTGTGCTACGGCTACGCGCCGTTCGTGCAGACCACCGCGGGCGGGCCGAGCTTGTACTCACCCAAATGGACCTATAACGCCGGCGCGGAGTATCGATTCCCGCTGGGCGCCGCCATGCGGCTCACTCCGCGGGTCAACTACGCCTACACCGGATCGCGGTTCTCCTACCTTGCGTACTCGCCGGTGACAGATCGCATCGCTGGATACGGACTCTGGTCCGCTCTTTTGACTCTCAATCGTGACAACTGGTCCGTGCAGGCCTACGGGACGAACCTCGCCAACGAGACGTATGTGAGTGGGCAAGCTTCTGCGTCGCTCAACGAGTTCTACGGCGCGCCTAGGGAATACGGCGTTCGGTTCAACCTTGATTTCTGATTGCCTTACGAATCCCCTCAGTGTTGTTGCGATACGCATTGCGCGATTACTGAAGAGCATAACTGCTGGATCAGGCTGCCTTGTCGAGGAGAGCGGGTCTTGGCGAGCACCTGCTTCAGTTGGAACCTCGCGGTTCCGATCGTTACGCCGCGCACACTGGCGTATTCGCTGAGCGTTGCACCCCGGCAGAGCGCTGCTGCCAGGCGGGCCTCAGTGTTCGAGAGGCCAAACAGTTCGACCAGGGCCTCAGCCGGCAACTCGGGTGGCGCGCAGGGTTCGGACAGTATCAAAAGCACGAGTCGACCGTTCCGCCCATCGAGCCGCCGGCCGCCGTCAGCCAGCACCGGCTGCAGCATGATCTGCAGGGGGCTGCCGTGTGCTCGTCCGCCGAGCACGGCAAAGCGTTCCGCGATTTCGCCGGGTTGTTCAGCCGCTACTTGGGCGATGAGGCGTCTGAGGGTTGTGGTTTCCTGTGCGCAGGGCGCTTTCAGCTGCGCTTCCTGCAGCCACAGTCGGTCACGCCGCGCAAAGATCTGCTGCGCGGCTCGATTGGCCCAGCGGATAGACCCTTCCGGAGTCGATAGCGCGACCGCGCAACGCAACTGGTCGAAGGCGCTCTCGAGAGCTCGCGCGTGATTCTGCGCCGCCTCGAACCGAAGCTGATTCTGCACGGACTGGTGCAAATGAGGGAGCAGCTTCAGTGCGAATGTCTGCTCGCTGGAGTCGAAGTGGTGACGATTGGCGCAGTCACGGTGCAGGACCAGCACGAGTCGCTCGGTGCCGTGCCACTGGGTACTGGCGCTCATGAAGTGCCCTAGATGTATCGCGGCCAGTCGTTCTTGCAAATCGGCCAGCGCAGGATCGTCTGGCAAGAAGAAATCAGCGTCCCGTTGTACAGACACCGTTTGGGGAGGCGTGCGGCGGGGGCGGGCGCGCATTCGCGGATTTACGTCATCGCCCATCAGGCGATCGTGGTCTGCTCTCGCGGACTCCGATCCCGAGTCGCGAACCATCCAGCGCGTGGTGGCGCGCTCGGCCCCGAACCTCAGAAGCTGAATGACCGCGCTTCGCGCTCCGGTTTCACGACAAACCTGGTCGAGAACCGCGGGCCACCGGCTACTCTCAGTGGGACACTGGTATACCTCGAGCAGGAGCTGATCAAAGCATCTGGAAGGCATCGTGATTGACTCCACGCTGAGCGGACGGAGCCGATGATGCCCTCGCGGGAGGCATCTGGCGATGGCCGCGATCGCGCAGGACTCATATCCCAGATGGCAGATGAGCCATATTCCCGTTCTGGCCTACCATGGCAAACACCGCCACCATACTTCGGCTCACGAGAAAGATAATGAGAAAACCCTGCCCGTCGCTCGCCGCCGCCGCCCTGATTCTGCTCTCCGCCAGGGGGTGGTCCTATCCCGCCCCCCCGGCGGATCCGAGCCTGCCCGCCTCGCCGGTGGAGCCCGCCGTGCAGCAGGTGCGGCGATCGATGCTCGACGCCGACGTGAACAGCCTGACATTTCACAACATGGATCAGCTCTTCACCACGCGTGTCGTCGGCCGCTCGGGGCCGGTATGGGAGTTACCACGGGCCGACCACGTGCTGGACTTCACGTACTCGTTCAAGGGGCAAACCGTCACCCCGGAGCAGTTTCTCGAGCGGACCTATACCAACGCGCTGCTCGTCATGAAAGATGGCCGCATCGTCTACGAGAAGTAT
>JBDTUL010000546.1:0-4463 GCA_040007735.1 Gammaproteobacteria bacterium
GCACGCCGGGGTCGGCAGCCAGCACATCCCTCGCCATCTGCTCGAGAACATAGGGTTCCATCTGCTCCTTCTGCTCGAAGCAGGCATTGAAGAACCCCCACGCAGCAAACGAGTCAGGCGCCCTGGGCTCGAACAACGCAACGATCAATCGTGCCAGCGGCTGCGCGAGCGGAACAAACAGCGCGTTGGCCGCAATCTCCTGCCGCTCCGCCTGCCACTCACCCTCTAACGCCACGCGCATGCGCCCTTCAAAGGGCGCCGCTGAAAAGCTCGCCCCCGCCGCGCGAAAGACCTCTACCTCCAGATTCTTCACCACAGCCGGGAGCGAAAAAAGCTCAACACCGTGAGCCGCAAGCCGTTCCCCGAGATCCTGCGCATACGCAGGCGGAACCACATACCCGCCACCTGGTGCCCGAACGATGACGGAAGGTTCAACTTTGTTCCGATATGGAACCCGCCAGATCTGCGGCGTGGCGGGGTCATACACCGTAACGGGCCCACCTGAGATCTCAGACTGCAACCTCGTATACGCATAGCCCCGAAAATCTATGGTTTCGGCGCCGCTCACAGCAGCGGCGCTGAGGTTGGTGTTGCCCGCCCGCGCAGGCTCGCGCCAACTCGATTTGTAGTCGAGCACCAGATCTGAGCCAGCGAGCGAGGCCGCGGCTTCGGCATCAGCTTGCCGCGCCCGCTGCAGCCAGTCACCGCCATGCTTCGCAGTGAGACCCGCAAGCCCCGAGATCGAATGCCCCATCACTCGCACACGATGCTCGTACGGTTTCCACGAATGCGTTTCGACCAGCACGGTGAACCGGTTGCGCTGTGGGAAATAACCTGTCGAGAACCGAGGCGAATACACCGTCAACACAAAACCGGATGCGGGGTTGTCCGTCTCCACGAGGTCCGGATAGAAGGGCAGGGGAATCGAGCCCCGCGCGGCCAGTTTCGCAATGAGTGCTTCGCGCAGCTGCAGCCCACTGGAGCGCAGGCTTTCCGCGCCCTGGTTGATGGGCTCCACCTGAATGGAGATGTCCGGCTCGAAGTCCGCGCCGTCCGTGACGTGCAGGTCGGCACAAATGAGCGGATCCCATTCGTGGATCAGCCGCAGCATCGCCCGCATCTCCGGCGCATCCGCCTTGGTGTAATCCCGGTTGAGATTCAGGTTTTGCGCAGTGGTGCGCCAGCCGGTGATCTCAGGGCCATTCTGATTGGGCCGATTCCAGCGGCCGACGCGTTCGTGCCCGTCAGTGTTGAACGCTGGAACGAAAAGCAACGCGATGTGCTCGAGCACGCCGGACCGCTTCGGGTCGCCCAGCAAGCCGCGCAGAACGATGAACCCCGCATCCTTGCCATCGCTTTCACCCGGATGGATGCCCGCCTGAATCATCAGCACCGGTATGTTCCGCTCGCGCAGTGACTGCGCAGAGAGCGCGCCGCTGCGCGAAGCCAGCAACGCGAGCATCGGGCGGCCTTCCACCGAACGGCCGAATTCGAAACTGCGCACCTCGTCGGGCCAGGTTGCCGCGAAGGCGGCGCAGAGCCGCTCCACTTCGTCCGTTCGGCCCGTCTGTTGGTAGTGCGATTGCTCGGCGAGCGTGAGCAGGGAGTGTGTGTTCATCTATTTCATCCGAATGGCGAGGCCTGCGGCCACCAGCAGCACTTCGTTCGCCGCGGCAGCGACCTGCTGATTGAGCCGGCCTGCCTCATCGCGAAAGCGCCGTGCGAGCGCATTCTCAGGAACGATGCCCATGCCGACCTCATTCGACACGATGATCACGGTGCCCACGTGTTCGGCCAGCGCGTCGACCAGCTGTGTGGTGGCAGCGGCGATGTCATGTTCGCCCAACATCAGGTTGCTGAGCCAGAGCGTCAGGCAATCGACCACGACCACTCGATCTTCGCGCCGCTCGAGGGCCAGGGTGCCGGCCACGTCGAGGGGCTCCTCGACCGTGCGCCAGCGCGGCCCACGGTCCGCCTGGTGAAGGGCGATACGCTCGGTCATTTCCGCGTCGAACGGCTGCGCCGTCGCCACGAAAACGAGCTCCCCAGGCGAACTTTCCGCGCGTGCCTGCGCCAGCCGGCTCTTGCCGGAGCGCACGCCGCCCACCAGCAGCACCACGTTCTTACTGTCCATAGCCGCCTTGCCTCTCTCGCGCGCCTGCCTTAAGGTTGCGTCCGCGACAGGTTCCCAGAAATTGGGATCAAAAGGGAATCCGGAAGTGGAGCGAATCCACCACCCGGAGCTGCCCCCGCAACTGTAACCGGCGAGCTTTCGCCCCCATACGCCACGGGATTCACCTCCTGGAAGGCAGGGCGAAAGCATTGACCCGGGAGCCAGGAGACCTGCCCGTCGCAGTCGATCCTTCGCCAGGACGGGGTGTGCCAGGCGTTCGAGGTTCTTCCTCGCGTGACGACAGAGTGTGGGGTCGTGCGCGCGGTCAATTCCCGCGTTTTGCGTCAGTGTGGCCAGCCGTTCCGCGGTGTGTGCGCCCGATCCCTTGGGTCTTCATTCAGGGGATATACATGTCTGTAACCATCCGTCGTGCCCGGCTGACCGGCCGCTGCGTTTCGAGTCTCTCCACCGCCTGCGCCATTTCGGGCCTCGCCGTATTCGTGCCGGCCTTCGCGGCGGACTCGCTGGAGGACTCGGTCGTCGTCACCGCAACTCGCACTGAACAACCGCTTTCGCAAGTCGGGCAATCCATCTCGGTGATCGACGCGGCAGCCATTCACTCGCGTCAGACCGACAGCGTGGTCGACCTGCTGCGCACGCTGCCGGGCATCGCGGTCGCTCGCAACGGCGGCGTCGGCAACACTACTTCGGTCTTCATTCGCGGCGCCGAGACCGACCAGACCGTGGCGCTCATCGATGGCGTGAAGCTCAACGACCCGTCCTCGCCGGGCGGCGGTTTCAATTTCGCGAACCTCCTCACGGGCAACATCGCGCGCATCGAAGTGCTGCGCGGGTCGCAATCGGTATTGTGGGGAAGCCAGGCCATCGCGGGCGTGGTCAACGTCATCACCAAAGAACCCACCGATGAACTGACCGCCTCCGCGAGGGCTGAATATGGCTGGCGGAACACGCGTTCGCTGGTCGCCAACCTCTCGGACAAGTTTGGCCCGCTCGCGGCGAGCGTGGGTGCCGGAGACTTTCGCACGGACGGCATTTCCTCCTTCAATGAAACGCGCGGTGGCAGCGAGCGCGACGGTTATCGCAACTACGGCGCGCACGCCAAATTCAAATACGAAGTGTCGGACGCAGTGTCGGTGGACCTGCGCGGCTGGTATTCGAACGGCCGGACGGATTTCGATGGCTTCGCACCGCCCAACTTCGATTTCGGCGATACGCGCGAATTCGGCCGCACCCGTGAAGCGGTCGGCTATACGGCGCTGAATGCCGCGTTGTTCGACGGGCGCTTCCACAACCGCCTTGCCCTGGCCTACACGGATACCCAGCGCAACAATTTCGATCCCGACGGGTTCGTCTACGAAACATTCAACGCCGCCGGCACCAATCGGCGCTTCGAGTACCAGGGAACGCTCGACATCACCGACACGGTGCGCACCACGTTCGGCGCGGAATCCGAGCGGTCCCGCTTCACGTCAGTGAGTTTCGGTGGGCCGCCCACCCGCGGTGAGGCGCGCATCAACAGTGCCTACGCCGAAATCCTCGCGCGGCCGTTGGAAAGCCTCACCACCATCGCCGGTGTCCGCCGCGACGATCACGATGAGTTCGGCGGCAAGACCACTACTGGCGCCAGCGCGGTTTACACACCTAATGGCGGGCGCACCGCGTTCCGTGCGAGCTACAGCGAAGGCTTCAAGGCCCCCACGCTGTATCAGCTGCAAAGCGAATACGGCAATGGCCTGCTGACGCCGGAAACCGCAAAGGGCTGGGAGGCGGGCATCACGCAGCGCTTCTTCAACGACACGTTTGAAGTCAGCGCCACGGGCTTTCGCCGCGACACGCATGACCTCATCAACTTCATCTCCTGTTTCACACCTTTGACCGGCATCTGCGTCGACCGCGCCAATGGCACGTACGACAACATCGGCCGCGCGCGCGCGGATGGTGTGGAGCTCGCCCTTGCGTTGAAGCCTTTCGATGCGCTGGAAGTGCAGGCGAACTACACCAACGTCGATTCCGAGAATCGCTCCGCCGGTGCGAATTTCGGCAAGGCGCTGCCTCGCCGGCCGCGTGAGACCGCAAGCGCGGTAGTCGACTACCGCTGGCCCTTTGGCTTGAACACCGGCATTACGTTCACTCATGCGGGCAAGAGCTTTGACAACGCCACCAATACGCGCGAGGTCGAAAGCTACGATGTCGTCGATCTGCGCGTGGCGTACCCGGTCACCGCAGCTTTCGAGCTGCAGGCCCGCGTCGAGAACCTGCTCGACGAAAAGTACGAGACAGTTTTCCGCTACGGCACGATGCGCCGGGCCGCCTATGCCGGTGTCCTGCT
>JBDTUL010000547.1:0-4453 GCA_040007735.1 Gammaproteobacteria bacterium
GTGCTGTTCTCCGCCACGCGTCAGCAGGTCAGCGATGTTTGGGTCGGTGGGCGGGCCGCGGTCAGTTCAGGGCAACTGCTGGCGTTCGATGAGCAGGAACTGCTCCACCTCGCGAAACAATGGGCGCATCGCATTGCCGATGGCCTGCAACAGGAGGGCGCGGTATGAGCGCTGGCACTAACCGGGCGACCGGCTCCTCGACCGCAGACGGTGCGGAGGTCGGGAAATTTCACGCCCTCTCGCACCGGTTCTGGGACCGCCAAGGCGAATTCCGTCCGCTGCACATTCTGAATCCCGTTCGCACGCGCTTCGTCGCCGAGCGCACGAAGCTGAGTGGCGCGCGATTGCTGGATGTGGGCTGCGGCGGCGGGCTTCTCTGCGAATCGCTGCTGGCCGCGGGGGCGCGCGTCACCGGCATAGATCTCGCGGAAGGCATGATCGAAGTGGCGAAGCTGCACGCGGCCGAACAGACGTTGGATATCGACTACCGCGTTGCCGATGCCGAATCTCTGGCCGCGTCCGACGCCGGCGCGTTCGATGTCGTCACCTGCATGGAAATGCTCGAGCACGTTCCTGAACCGGCCGCCACGGTGGCCACGCTCGGCCGGCTGGTGCGCCCGGGCGGGTCGGTATTCATCTCGACGATCAACCGGAACCTGAAGTCGTTTCTGCTTGCCATCGTGGGGGCTGAATACGTCATGAAGCTCATTCCGCGTGGCACGCATGAGTATGAGCGGCTCATCCGGCCCGCGGAGCTGGCTGGCTGGGGGCGCGCGGCAGGCCTGGGGCTGCGCGAAGTCGCGGGGCTGGATTTCAACCCCTTCACTGAACAGTGCCGGCTCACGCGAGATCCATCTATCAACTACATCGTGCAGCTCGAACGCACGGCGGCGGCGAGTTGAGGCACGGCGTGGCGAAGGCCGGCCCGATACCCGTTGAGCCGCGCGGCGGGCTTGAGATCGGCGCGATGCACGTTGGGCCGCACGGCGGGCCGAAGGTCGGTGCAATATTCGTTGGGCTGCGCGGCGGGCTGACGGTCGGCGCGATATTCGTTGGGCCGCGATGAGCCTTACGTTCAGTGTCGTCATCGCGTGCCTTGCGCTCTTGGTCGGCGCCATTCTCGGATACGCCATCGCCTTGGTACGCGCGGGCAAGGAAAAGCACGCCCTGCAACTGGCCGTTGAAGGTGAGCGCGTACGGCGCGAAACCGAAGCGTTGCAAGCGGGTGAGCGCGCGGCGTTGCTCGAGCAATCCGAGGCGCGCATCCGTGCCGCCTTCGATTCGCTCGCTGGCGAATCCCTGCGCGCCAACAGCGAGACCTTTCTGCAACTCGCCAAAGAGTCGCTGGCACGGGACCAGGTCGTCGCGGAGAACACGCTCAAGGAGCGCGAAACCGCCATCGCGCAAATCGTTGCGCCTCTGCGCGCGGCTCTGGAGAAAACGGAAACGCATGTCCAGGCGCTCGAGCGTGATCGGCGAGATGCCTTCACCTCACTACGCGTGCAGATAGAAGGCCTCGCAGGCGGTCATGCTCAGTTGCAGCGTGAGACGCGCAATCTCGTTACGGCGTTACGCCGGCCTGAAGTGCGCGGGCGCTGGGGTGAGATGACGTTGCGCCGCGTGGTCGAGCTTGCCGGCATGGCCGAGCATTGCGACTTCACTGAGCAACTTCACGTCGTCGGCGATGACGGCGCCCTGCGGCCGGATATGGTCGTGCACATGCCGGAGTCGCGAGACCTGGTGGTGGACGTCAAGACGCCCCTCGATGCCTATCTGGAAGCTATCGAAGCGGCTACGGACGAAGCGCGCGCTGTCGCGTTGAAGAGGCATGCGCAGCAGGTCGAGATGCGCGTGCGACAGCTCGGCGCCAAGAGTTATTGGGCGCAGTTCGAGCGTAGCCCTGAGTTTGCGGTGTTGTTCCTGCCAGGAGATCAGTTTCTGGGAGCGGCGCTGGCGGAACGGCCGGAGCTGCTGGAATTCGCTTTGAAACAGGGCGTGATCATCGCGACGCCGTCTACGTTGATCGCGCTGCTGAAGACGGTTGCCTATGGATGGCGCCAATCTGCTGTTGCCGAAAATGCGGAGGAGATTCGCCTGATGGGGCAGGAACTCTACAAGCGGCTCGGCACGTTCGTGGGACACGTAGGGGCACTGGGCCAACGGTTGAGTAAGGCGGTCGAGGCCTATAACTCTGCAGTCGGCTCGCTCGAACGGCAGGTGCTGCCGCAGGCGCGCCGCTTTCCTGAGCTTGGGGTCACCGCAGATGCGCCGCTGGCGCAGCTCGATATGATTACGCAGCTGACGCGCAACTCCGGGCCCGTGGCGGAAGCGCCGGGACCGGAAGTCGAAGCGACCGAGGATTCGCCTGTGGCCGCGGCGTCAGCGTCGGCCTCTGCGCCGGACTCCAACAAACATTGATGCCTGCCTAACCTTGAAGTAATGAACACCTCTTTCGATCCCCGCGCTTTCACCCCCTCTCCGGATGAGCTAGCCGGCCGCGTCATCGCGATCACCGGGCCGACGCGTGGAATCGGCCACGCCATCGCGCGCGCCTGTGCGCAACACGGCGCGGACGTCGTGCTGATCGGGCGCAACGTGAAAAAGCTGGAAGCGGTCCACCGTGAGATTGGCGCGCTCGGAAAGCGCGAGGCCACTATCGCGCCGTTCGATCTGGAGAAGGCCATTGCCTCGGACTACGACACACTCGCTGCGGCGTTGCTCGAACGTTATGGGCGATTGGATGGGCTTCTGCACAACGCCAGCCTGCTCGGCACTCTCTCACCTGTTGAGCATTACGACGTGCCTACGTGGTGTCGCGTGATGCACGTAAATGTAACGGCCGCCTTCGCATTGACGCAGGTGTTGCTGCCGGTTTTGAAGAAATCTGCGGATGCTTCGATCGTATTTACGTCCAGCGGCGTGGGGCGTCAGGGACGCGCCTTCTGGGGCGCCTACGCAGTCTCAAAGTTTGCGATTGAAGGCCTGGCGCAGGTGCTCGCCGCTGAAGTCGAGACTCACACTACAATTCGTGTGAACACGCTAAACCCCGGTGCCACGCGCACGTCGATGCGCCTGCAGGCTTATCCCGCAGAAAACCCCGCAACACTACCCGCGCCCGAAGCGCTGGCCTCGGCATACCTCGCATTGCTAGGCGCAGCCAGCAAAGGCATCACCGGCCGCACGTTCGACGCTCAGCCACTGCGGGAATAACAATCCACCGCAGTCAGTGTCCCGCGCATTTTGGACAATTTGGCAATTATTCGATACGCGGCCGATGTCTGTCGAGCCGCATCACTATCGGTTGTTGCAGAATCCATTGCCCGACGAGGCGACGAAAGAAGTCTGGGTGAAGTGCGACATGGTTGCGATAGTGTCCACGGATCGTCTAGACATGATCCGCTCGCAGCGAAGGCGCGCCGACGGCAAACGCGAATACCTCCGCATTCAAGTGGGGCCCGAACATTTCGATGCAATTCGCAGAAGTGTTCTGGCTGGACTGGGCCTGATTTCCGTGATGCTGAAATCGGAACAGGAACTGACCGCAACATCACGAGACGAAAAGAGGCGAGACAATTGACTTCTGCTCCGCCGCCTTTACTATTGCTCGCGATCCCGAAAGGGTCATTCGAGACTCGGCCTGAAACCGAGCTGGACCCGGCTAGCGACGACAAGCTCCCGGGCCCGCAGAAATAAAAGGGGCGCCACGGGGTGCCCCTTGTCAATTCCAGCCGTAACGGCGTTAGTCGGCAAATCTACGCCTGACGGTTTCGGAACACTGATCTCATCTGACAGGAAGGCTCCCTGCGTGATGCCCCACCCGAAACCATCCCCCGCGCCGAGTCCTGAAGGATCGGCTCGACCTAACGGAGCGTTGTAGACATAGGCATAGAGGCTGAAGTCATCAAGAACTACGACTTCCTAACCCGATGCAGCAACCCGCGCCAGAGAAGGTACTCCAATGAGGTCACGGTAAAAACGCAAACAACGCCTACTGCAATAAGAAGTGCGCCAGTCGACGGTACTGCTGGCCCTCTCAAATAGAAAATGAACACTCCTGCGTGTAGCACAAACAACAATATGAGCCATGACGCGCGCGCAAGTGAAATCAATCGATTGCGGAAGAGCACCGTAAGTATGACGACAGTCACAATGTACCCAGACAGAACCACGAAAATCGCTGAGGCGCCCAGGGCTCGGATTACCTCACCTTTAGACAGAAAGGGCGCTTCAAATGTATTTAGATCACTGGAAAATGCAGAGAAAATGACTATGCCAAGAGCCAACATTCCGACCAGCAAAAGTACATCCAAGAGTAGAAAGCCGATTAGCGCTGCTGGCTTTAGCACTTCTTTATTCTCGATCCCGTGACTGTGCACGCGCCACTGTTGCGCAAGTCGGTCACCACGGCCTTCCCGATAGCTTCACGATCACTTTGTTTTCCGAAATCTACTGG
>JBDTUL010000548.1:0-4434 GCA_040007735.1 Gammaproteobacteria bacterium
CGAGCAGCGCATGGTCGGCGCACTTCGCGCCCGCCTCCAGGACGACCGCCACCGCGTGAGCGAAGCGTTTACGGGGCTCCTTCACCATTCGCCGGAACGTCGCGTGCGCGAGTTTCGGTTGAGACACGACAATCTCGCCGCGCGTCTTCGGCATGCGCTGGAGGGTTGCGTCAGTCGCGCGGAGCATCGCCTCATGCTCGCGCAGCGCACACTCCATACTGTGAGTCCCCTGGCGACGCTGGATCGCGGCTTCGCCATCGTGACGCGCGCCTCGGATGGCGCGCTGGTAACCGATGTCGGAACGCTAAGCGTCGGCGACGAAATCGACGCGCGGCTCGCGCGCGGTAAGGTTCGCGCCCGCGTCACAGGAAAAGGCTCATGACTCGCCTGCATTTCAAGGACCGCTCGCTTCTGCTAACAGCGCTCGCCTGCGCACTGACGCTTACGGGCACCTTGGCCAGTGCGGAAACCCTCACGCTTCCCAAGGAAAGTCGCGTGCCGGGTGGCGTGCTGATGCTGCCCATTCAGGCACCCTCAGACGAGCCGCCGGTTGTGATGCTGGACGGCGCTCGCGCCATGGTGCTGCGGCAGGGGGGCCACTGGCTCACCATCGTCGGCATTCCTCTTTCCACCGAGCCGGGCCCGTTGAAGATTTCGGTGGAGCGGGGGCGCGCAGAGGTCGAGGAAACCTTCGACATCCAGGCCAAGCAGTACAAAGTGCAGAGCCTGAAGGTGGAGTCGCGGGTCGTGGACCTGGCGCCAGCCGACCTGGCTCGAACCGAACGCGAACGTCCGATCATTCAGGGGGCACTGGCCACGTTCACCGATGAGCCCCCCGCAACATTGCGACTGAAGCCGCCGGTGCCGGGCGTGCGCTCCAGCTCTTACGGGCTGCGGCGGGTGTTCAACGGCCAGCCGCGCAACCCTCACACGGGTATGGATATCGCCGCGCCCAGCGGCACGCCCATCAAGGCTCCCGCGCCGGGTCGCGTGCTGGAAACCGGCAACTACTTTTTCAACGGCAACACCGTGCTTCTCGACCACGGGCAGGGGCTGGTCACCATGTACTGCCACCTCAGCGCCATCGATGTGAAGAAGGGCGACGTGGTGAAGACGGGTGAAGTCCTCGGCAAGGTAGGCGCCACCGGCCGCGTCACTGGCCCGCATCTGCACTGGGGCGTCACGCTGAATCGCACGATGGTGGATCCGCAGCTCTTTCTCGCTCCCGACGCCGTGCCCGCCGGCTGATCCGGCTGGGCAGCGCCCCGGCAGGCTTCCGTTCTCAATATTATCAATGGCTTAGAGATATACCGTATCTTGAAATAACAAAGACTTTATCAAAATCGCTAATTTGATAAAGTCTTTGTTATGCCAAAGACCCCGAACGCCCTTACCGCAGTGCCGCCTTCCGTCACGGCATCCCTCACGTCCCTGGGCGAAAACCTCGCCATTGCGCGGGTCCGCCGCAAGGAATCCCAGCGTGCGTGGGCCAAACGCGTGGGCGTCTCTGTGCCTACGCTCATTCGCATGGAACAAGGCGACCCTGGCGTTGGCGCGGGAATCTATGCCACGGCGCTGTGGCTCATCGGCCGCGTGCAGGCCTTGCCTGAGGTGGCCGATCCCAAGAACGATCGGGCCGCGCTGGAAATCGACGTGCGCGCAGCGGTGAAGCGCCGCGCCGTGAGGTCGGCCGCCTCCGTTGAGGCACGCCTCGGGCGCAAGATCACGTCCTCCAGATAATGGCCAGCAAGTCGCCCTACACACCGCGGGACCAGCTATTCGTGTGGCTACTGACGAAACCGGCGCAGCCCGTTCTCGTCGGTGAACTGAACACACTGCGCACACTGATGTGTTGCCGTCAGCCCAGGCGCTGGGGTATCAGCAGATGCGCGTTGGCAGTGAGGGTGCGGACTCTACGCTCGAGAACGCGTTGTCGATGTGTACGTTGTTTGCTTTGAAGAAAGCTGAAGCAGCCGCTGAGGTGCGCGAGGTTGCGAAAGTGGTCGAGCGCTGGAAAGCGCATTTCGCGGCAGCCGGCGTGAGCAAGCACGACATCGACTCGTACGCGGAGCAGATAGATAGGCCGTTTCTTCGCGACCAGCGAGTCGCTGCGGCGAAGTGAGGTTATCGCGCGTTTTGGTGGCGGCGCCCGCTACCTTTGCCAGATCCCGAACTACCACCACGAGATGAGCGACCCGACCCTTTGCCAGCAGAGGAAGAACGCCCTGAACTCTTCTTCTTGGCAACAGGCCCACTGCCCGTCAGTCGCACTCTGCGCGCCGAACCTTTGCGTACATCGGCCGGGCCGCGGTCGCTTTTCTTTGCCTGGCCCTTGCCGGGCTCGGCAGCTTCGGCGCGCCGCTTCTTCTTGCGGTATTCGGTGGCACGCGCGCTAGCGGCACGCTGGTTCTTGCTTCCGGGGTTCGCCGGAGTGGCCTTGCCGGGGCGGTTACTCGAGCTGCGGCGCTCGCGCCGGCCTTCGGTGAAAGGGTTCGAGTCCGTGCGGAATTCGAGTTGCACCGGCGTCGCGAACAGGTCGAACTTCTTGCGGAACACGTTCGACAGGTAACGCGAATACGCATCCGGCACATGCACAGTTTGATTGCCGTGAATGACGATGCGCGGCGGATTCTTGCCGCCCTGGTGCGCGTAACGCAGTTTGATGCGGCGGCCGTGAACCAGCGGCGGCTGGTGCGCCGTCATTGCAGCTTCCAGCGTACGGTTGAGCTCCGGCGTGCGCATCTCGCGCATTGCCGCCTCGTAAGCGCGAATGGTATCGGCCACCACATCGCCCACGCCTGTTCCGTGACGTGCGGAAATAAAATGCATGGGCGAGAACGGCACGAAGTCGAGCTTCAATCCCAGCTGACGCCGGATCTCCTCGCGCTGCTCCATCGGGATGCCATCCCACTTGTTCACGGCGATGAGCACCGCGCGGCCGCGCTGAAGCGCCAGCCCCAGCACGCTGGCATCCTGTTCGCCGACACCGTCATGCGCATCGACCACGTGAATGACGATGTGCGCGTCTTCGATGGCCTGAAGGGTCTTCGCAACGCTCACGCGCTCGATGACATCCTCAACCTTGGAGCGTCGACGGACACCTGCGGTGTCGATGAGGAGGAACTGCCGCCCGTCCCGCTGAAACGGAACCAGAATGCTGTCGCGCGTGGTGCCGGGCTCCTCGCTGGCGATCACACGTTCTTCACCCAGCAGGCGATTCACCAGCGTGGACTTGCCGACGTTGGGACGGCCGATGACGGCAATGCGAATCGCATCACGATGCTCGTCGTCCTGAGTCTCACGAGTGAGCCCCTCGAGCACCTGCCCCATGAGCTCCACGATGCCGCGCGAATGGCTCGCGGAAATCGCAAAGGGCTCGCCCAGCGCCAGCTCGTGGAATTCGGCGGACACGTCCTCGGCGTCCATCCCTTCCGACTTGTTGACGGCGAGAAACACAGGCTTCCCCGCGCGCCGCAGCTCGCGAGCGACGAACAGATCCTGGTGAGTGAGCCCTTCGCGCGCATCGACGATGAACACGAAGCGGTCCGCTTCCGCGATCGCCCGCTCCGTCTGCACGCGCATCTGGGTTTCGATGCCGGTGGGATTTTCGACCAGTCCGCCCGTATCGATGGCGACGTAGGGCACCGGACCGACGCGGCCGAAGCCGTATTGCCTGTCCCGCGTGACACCCGGGACGTCCGCGACGATGGCGTCGCGCGTACCGGTCAGGACATTGAATAGCGTCGACTTACCGACATTGGGTCGGCCGACGAGCGCGATGATAGGCAGCACATCTCTTACTCAACCACCGGAGGAGTTGCTTTGGCTGCGCGGTGCAGGCGTCGCCGCGTCAGGTGCCGGTGCTTCGGCCGGCGCGCTGTCGCTGCGAGGCGCATCGACGCTCGGCGAGGCAGCTTCACCGGGCGCAGGCGCAGGTTCAGCACTCGGCACTGCTTCCGCGCCAGGCGCCGCTTCAGCAGGAGCCGCGGCATCGGGCGCAGCGGGTGCCGGGGCGGCGGCAGGCGCTTTCCTCGGCGTCTTCGCCTGAGCCAGCGCGATAGGCACCGTCTTGAATTCCGTGATCTTCCCTTCGTCGTTGATGACGACCACGCGCGTGCCCGAAGCCACGGGCGGGTTGCTGACACGATCGCCACCCGCCTGCGCACGCGCCGCGAGAGCACCCGTGCTCTTGTTGAGCCAGTGCACGAATCCCTTGAAATCCGCCACGGCAACCGCGTCGTCCGTCACGACGGGTGCGGACAACCCGCGATGCGCGAGCGCCTTCTGCCGCCAAAGCTCTGTGCCCGTGGTGCGCTTGAGCGCGAGGACATCGCCATCCGCAGTGGAGATGTAAACGGCGTCCTCATCTACGGCGAGGCCGCGGTAACTCGAGGCATCCTGCGCCCACCAGACTTGCCCCGTATCGAGCGCGAG
>JBDTUL010000549.1:0-4424 GCA_040007735.1 Gammaproteobacteria bacterium
CGAGTCGCCCGCTTGCCGGCTTCTTATGAGCATCCCCGGCGTGGGGCTCCTGACTGCCACGGCGATCGCTGCTGCAACCGGCGGCACCGTTGCCCATTTCACCGACGCCCGCCACTTCGCCTCCTGGTTCGGCCTGACGCCGAAGGAATCGTCCTCGGGTTCCAGCCGGCATCTCGGCCGCATCAGCAAGCGCGGGGACAAGTACCTGCGCATGTTGCTGACCCACGGCGCCCGATCCGTCTTGTGTGCGGCAGCGGCCGCCGTGAACAGAGGCACTCAAATCACCCGGGTTCGCCTCTGGGCGACCCAACTCCAGCGCCGCGTCAAGCACAACAAGGCCGTCTGCGCATTGGCCAACAAGATCGCTCGTATCTGCTTTGGCGTACTGCGTGATCAAACACCCTTCGGTCAGCCCGCTACACGAACCGCTGACCGCAAAGCCCAGCGTTCTTCGTTCGAACTTGCCGTCTGATCGTTTCACCTCAAACCCTTCTCGCTTGCTCCGATACGATTCGCCCATCATGGCTACACCGGTCGCACCACAACCCTTCGGTGCCGTTAACTTGTCCGGCCCATTCACGGCCGTTGCGAACGATTGGCACCGGGTTGGCAGATTCCATGTCGGCACGAGCTTTCAACTACAAGCTCAAAACAGATGCCGGATATACGACTGCAAGCGCTTCCCCGGCGGCATCAG
The DNA here is from genome assembly GCA_040007735.1 of Gammaproteobacteria bacterium. Taxonomy (GTDB): domain Bacteria; phylum Pseudomonadota; class Gammaproteobacteria; order Steroidobacterales; family Steroidobacteraceae; genus JADGHX01. Next base: position 698 of record JBDTUL010000549.1, read on the forward strand.
AGGAGCAGCCATTGTGTGTTCGTACGTGAGGTTGGGCGTACGCTATTCGTACCGGCGCATAGGCCGGTCAAGCCGATCTACGTTGAGAGGTTCATTGAACTCGTGGAAGGAGCCTGAGACGAGAGCAAGCTGACCAGCGGTGGTGTTGCCTCCGGGAAGTTCGGCGCTCGCGTGCCGATGACTGTGCACGTCCAGTTGGCAACGCGGGCAAAGGCAGAGGGCGTATCGTTGAACGTCCTGGTTCTGACGCTCATCGTGCAAGGCCTGGGCCGCGCTTGACTGGCCATGGTCCACGGGGCTTGTCTAATGTTTCGCTGAAACGGATAATTTACTCAGCCGCCTGCGCGCTGCCGCCAGCGCACGTCAGCGTCAATGCCGCTGAGCTTTGACGTCAGGTCCCTATTTCAAACGGAGACTTTATGCTTCAGCTTCGTCCCACCTGTGAGTGCTGTGACATCGCTCTACCGCCGGAGTCCACAGATGCGCGCATTTGCTCATTTGAATGCACTTTTTGTGCGCGATGTGCGAGCGCAGTTCTTGCCGGCGTGTGTCCTAATTGTGGCGGCGAGTTAGTTGCTCGCCCAACGCGTCCGCCAGGCAAACTCTCCAAGTTCCCCGCATCCTCCGAACGTGTATTCAAGCCTGAGGGATGCGCCGAGCGGGCACGGTTGCTGGGCGGCGTCTAACCGACAAATCTGCCGACCGCGCACGGCGGGGCTGAGCTCCAACGTTGGACGTCCTGGGCGGCGCCCCTTTAACAGATCAACCAGCCTCGTCGTCGTTGCTCACCGTGAGTCGCCGTTCGAGGCGCTCGAACAATTCCCCCGCCTCGCCGTCAGCCTCTAGCGCGAACAACAAGAACGAGCGACCAGTGACCTCGTACACACTGCCGGTTTCGAATACAGGCAGTGCCTCGCGACGCGGCTGATTGGTGTCGATAAGGCAGGTCCAGCGATCCGATCCTGCAATGTCGGGCAGCTGAAAATTCACCACGTCGTGATGCGCGTTGAAAATCATCAACAACGTCGCGTCCGTGGCCGGCCGATGGATGCCGCTCGTCGGCGCGCGCCCGTCGAGCACGAGGCCGAAGCAACGCATCGACGCGTCTTGCCACTGCTCGTCACCCATATCGACTCCCGCAGGCGTAAGCCAGCGGACGTCGGTGACCTCGAGCTCCGCGTCGTACGCGCCGGTCGGGAAGCGATTGCGTCTGAGAACCGGGAGCGTCGCCCGTAGTCGCGTCAACATGCGCACAAACTCGGTCAGCGCCGCCCCTTTATCCGAGCGTGCCGCCTCCCAGTCGACCCAGCTGATCTCGTTGTCCTGGCAGTACGCGTTGTTGTTGCCCTGCTGGGTGCGGCCGAACTCGTCGCCCGCAAGAAGCATTGGCGTACCGTGGCTCAGCAGGAGTGTGGCGAGCAGGTTGCGTTTCTGGCGCTCGCGCTGTTCGTTGATATCTTCGTCGTCGGTCGGCCCTTCGACTGCGAAATTCCACGAACGGTTATCGGAATGACCGTCCCGGTTCTCCTCGCCGTTTGCCTCGTTGTGCTTGTCGTTGTAGCTGACCAGGTCGTTGAGCGTGAAACCGTCGTGCGCAGTGATGAAGTTCACGCTCGCCCATGGCTTCCTGCCGCGCCTGTCGAACAGATCCCCACTGCCCGTGATGCGCTTTGCCAACTCGGGCACCACGCCCTCCTCGCCCTTCCAGTACGCGCGAACCTGATCCCGGAACTTGTCGTTCCATTCGGCCCAATCCGGCGGAAACTGTCCGACCTGGTAGCCGCCCGGCCCGCAGTCCCATGGCTCTGCAATCAGCTTGACGCTCGAGAGGAGAGGATCCTGAACGCAGCTGTCCAGAAAGCCGCCCCCTTCATCGAAGCCATGGTCTTCGCGCCCGAGGATCGTCGCAAGATCGAAACGAAAGCCGTCGACGCCCACTTCGCCCGCCCAGTAGCGCAGAGAATCGGTCACCATTTTCAGCACGCGCGGCGTAGAGAGATTCAACGTGTTACCCGTGCCGGTGTCGTTGATGTAATAGCGGCGCTCTTCGGGCATCAACCGGTAGTAGGACAAATTGTCGATGCCGCGAAACGATAACGTAGGTCCGAGCTCACTTCCCTCAGCGGTATGGTTGTAGACCACGTCCAGGATCACCTCGATACCGGATTCGTGATAGGTATCGATCATGCGCCTCAGTTCACCGATCGACCCTTGAGAAAAATAGCGGGGGTCAGCGGCAAAGAATCCAATGGTGTTGTAGCCCCAGAAGTTCACCAGCCCACGATCTTCCAGATAGCTGTCATCGACAAAGGTGTGAATCGGGAGCAGTTCGATTGAGGTGACGCCCAGATCGCGAATATATTTGACAACGCGCTCGTCGGCGAGGCCGGCGAATGTGCCGCGAATGTTCTCAGGCAAATCCGGGTGGCGCATGGTGAAACCGCGCACATGGGTCTCGTAAAAAATCGTCTGACCCCATCGCACCAGGTGGCGCTTCGGCTGCTCTGGTTCGCGCCGTTCGACCACGACGCATTTCGGCACGAATGCAGCACTGTCCCTGTCATCAAACGAGAGGTCCTTGTCGGGAGAATCGAGCTGGTAGCCGAATACTTCAGGCGTCCACGTCAGCTTGCCGACGTGGCGCCTGGCGTAGGGATCGAGCAGCAGTTTGTTCGGATTGAATCGGTGACCGACGTCGGGTTCGTAGGGGCCGTGAACGCGATAACCATAGATTGCGCCAGGCTCGACGTCAGCGATGCGCCCGTGCCAGACTTCACTGGTCATCTCCGGGAGTTCGATGCGTCGCTCTTCCTTTTTACCGTCTTCGCTGAAGAGGCACAACTCAACTTTGGTTGCGTGCGCGGAATAAAGCGCGAAGTTGGTTCCGCCCTTCTCGCTTGGCGTGGCGCCAAGGGGAAAAGGGATTCCTTCATGCAGTGGAGAGCTCATAACGTGTACCTAACCATTGGAAACAGGGACCCGAAGCCGGAGAGGCTGCCTGCACTTGGCAAGCAAACTGTCTCGGCCGATCCCGTGGTGTGATTGCGAGTCAGGGATCCGCATCGAGAAATTTCCTCGAGCGACCCTCGCAGACGACTCAGCAAGCGGCGATCCTGTGATTGCCCTGTGAAAGCACAGTCTATTCGATGATCGTGCCGCGGCAGCGCAACGCGAAGCGCCGCTGCTTCTCTCTACGTTGGCTGGTCAGCCGCTCGTCCCCGACACCGGCGACGCTCGGAGCGGTGCGGCTGCCGCTTCCCGTCCCGCCACCGCCCCACCAGCCAGTGCCGACAGCAGACCGTTGCCGGAGAGATAGCCTGAGGCGTTATGACCGGATACGCCGCGCGCTGCGCCGCCGGCCGCGAAAAGATTGGGCAGGGGCAACAGGCTGCCATCTGCGCCACGCATCTGCATCCGACACTGTGCATCGATCACTGGCCCACCCTGGGTATGGAACAGGGCACCGGTGACTCTGGCTGCACGATAGGGCGCCGATAGCATTTGCGTCGAATCGAAGCGACGGTCGAGCGAGTCAGCGGACGACAGCCGACAGGCGGTCTCGGCCTCATCGAGCGTCGCCTGCAACACTGGCAATGGACAGCCGATCAGTGCGGCCAGGCTCGCGGCATCTGACGCTCGTCGGATCGCACCGGCAGATTCGGCGTCCCGATAGTCGGGGAAGTCCCGGGCAAAGCGATGGATGGTCTCGTCGTACACGATCCAGGCA
>JBDTUL010000550.1:0-4420 GCA_040007735.1 Gammaproteobacteria bacterium
GGCCGTAGGGAGTCTTCATCCCCCGGGCCGTGCCAGCCTCCGCGGGATTCAGCGATACGGGTCGCAGAAATCCGGGGGGCGCTGTCGTACTTTCCTCCAGCGCAGCCGGCTCATGCACGACGACCCGTGCCGGCGTCCAGTACCGGCATCCAGAGGAAGGATTCGTTTGACTCCCCGCACGCTCGCACTCATTGCCGTTCTGCTCCTCGTCGGAGGCGCAGCGCTCGGACTACGCGCTTTCAATCGCGACGACGCCTCATCGGGTGTGACCGACGGCCCTGCTCAGCCACAAGGAAAAGACAACCCTTACAGCGCCATCCGGCAGCCGGAGCATCCTCGCGTGAGTGACGCAGCGGGCATTCTCGCGCCGTTCAACGCGCGGCTCGGTCGCGATGCCGACGCCCTCTACGACGACCTCGGCATCGATATTCACATCGTCACCAGCACGGATACTTCGCAGACCATCGAGGCGCAATCCGTTCAAGTCATGCAGCAGAGGAAGATCGGCGCAGATGCGCCCACGGGCGGGCTGCTAATCCTGCTCAATCCCAAACTCGCGAGCGCGCGCATCGAGGTTGGCTACTCTCTGGAGCAGGCGCTCACGGACCTGCACATGGGTCGCATCGCGCGGGACCAACTCGCGCCCTACACATCCTACGGTGCCGCCGGCATGGCAGTGATGGACGTGCTGCATTACCTGCGCGATCACGTCTACCTCTCCGCCGCACTCGGCAACCTCACACTGAGCGAGGACTTCCGGCAGAAGCCGGCTTACCTCGAATATCAGCGCTTCGTATCAGGCGGCGCAGGAGCGAAGACGGCACTCTCGGCAGTGCCAATGGACGCAGACCTGAAGAGCCCGGTGCCGACGAGCAAGCGCGCGCTCTATGCGCCCTCCGCAAATGCCGAAGAGTCGGTTGCTGCGTTTCTGCGAGCCACGGCCGAGCTCGCAGGCGACCCGACGCTCGAGCTCTTCACGGAAGGCTCGCGGTTGATGCGCAAGTACTATCCCTTTGCCAGATTCGAGGAGCTCCAGCGTCTGGAACGCATCCAGTCCGCGCAGCCGCTCGAGATCCTGCGCCACGACGAATATGCAGTGGCGACGAGCAAGCGTGCGCCCAAAGGTTTCGTACCGATCCTGCTGCATCGGGAGCAGGGCCTGTGGCGCGTCGACCTGGTGGAGACGTGGAAGAACCTGTTCTTCAACGGCGAGGGAAACTACTACCTGCGCAACTCGAACACGCCATACGCTTTCGGTCTCGCGCAGTTTGGCGAGGGGCGCTATCAAGACATCGCGGCACTGCCGCTGGGGAAAGAATCGCTCACCGAAGCGCTCGCTGCGCTCGACGGTAAGACCGACACCCTCTCTACTCTGCGGCGCGCCGAGCTGTGGCTGCGTAACGCGTTCGTATTTCCTCAGGCCTATTCCGCTTATGAGGCCGCGCGCCGTCTTTCACCCGAGGATCCACTCGTGCTCGAGACTCTCGGCGAGCGCGCGCTCTATCTCGGTTTTCCTGAAATCACGATCGCCATGCCAGAGAGGATTGGGCGAGGTGCAGAACTCACACTCGCTGAGGCGCATAACGATACCGGAGATGCGAAGGCGGCGGAGCGTTGGGTAGATCGTGCGCTCGATGAAAATCCCTACGACCTTTATGCACTTCAATGGAAGCAGTTCCTCGCCCGACAGGAACACCGCGAGGACGAGGCGGAACACCTCAACGAGACGATGGCAAAGCTGATGCAGAATCCGTCTCGCAAGGCTGGCCCCGTCGAACTGTTCTTCAATCCATCCGTACCGAAATACGATCCGCTCACTACCGTCGACGTGAATGGGACCCAGGTTTACGACCACAGCAACTTCAGGGTCACGATGCGGAACGCGAGCCGTCGCGAGGTGGAGATAGAGAGCGTCACGCTCGCCAGCGCCGGAACGGCCGGGCCCAGCGGCCTCGGAGACGTCAAGGGCTACTGGACCTACCCATCCGGCAAGAATCGCTTGCAAGCAGGCGAGTACATCTCCTTCGACAAGCTCTGGGGCTTCGTCGTCGACACGGGCCATCAGCACGTTCGTTACGTGTTCCGCACTTGCTGGCACGGCGTCGGCACCACGGTGCGCCAATGCCGCACGCAGTGGGTAGACGCGATGCCGTGAGTCGAGACCGGCCTAACGCCCCGTTATTACTGACATTCTTGCCGTCCCGCAGCACAGAATCGGCCACTCTTATATATAGCGTCGGGCAGCCCCGGTGCCGCGGGGCGCTCACCGGTGCCTCACCGTTTTGCAACTTCGCCCCCGCCTCGCTATAACGAACTCCTCGGTGCACTCGCATCGAAGGAGCCGGCTCGGATGTGTCGGTTGGCGCTGATCGCCGCGATGTTTGCCGCCGCCCTGATGGCAGCTGGCAGCGCGCGCGCCGTGGAGCCCGTGCAGAGCGCCACCGTCATGGGCCCCAGCAACCCGCAACTTTCCGACGGCGCAACCGCGCTGGATGCCGGCAATGCCGAGGAAGGCATTCGCCTCACGCTCGACGGCCTGAAAACGCCGACGGAACCGCATGACAAAGCCGCCGGGTATTCGAACCTCTGCGCGGGTTACGCGATGTTGAAGCAGTGGGACGAGGCGCTCGAGAGTTGCAACACCTCCATCGCCCTGGACAAGAACAACTGGCGCACCTTCAACAACCGCGCGGCGGCGCACGCGGGGAAGGGGCAGTACGAGCTGGCGGTGGCGGACATTCGCGCCGGGCTGGACATAGCGCCGAACTCGCGAACGTTGCTGGAGACGCTGCGCATCGTTCAGCAGAACAAGCGCCTGTATGGCACGCGCAGCCGATCGTCCATTCGCTCGCCTTGAACGGCGGCACGGCACCACGGGCCACTCCGGCGATCAGCCCGCAACCTTCCTCTCCACCTCCGCTTGCGAGCCCCGCCCCCGGCTCTTAAGCTTCCGGCCCATGGGAATCAGCCAACCGCATAATCTTCGCCGGCCGCCGATCGAGCAGCTGCGTCCTTACGGCATTCGCGTCAGCCTTCCGACGGGGGACCCGTTCCGCAAGCTGCTGGGGCCCGAATGGCACCGGCTGCACTGGTATCCGTCGGCGGACGAGCGGGACGACGCGTTGGCCGAGATGAGCCGTCGGCACCAATATTCGCGAGGGGGCGACAAGCCGTCGCTTCTTTTTCAGAAGGTTGAGAAGCTGTCCGAAAGTCGCGGGCTCTAGAGCCCCGGATCGAGACAAGAAGCCCTCAATCGCCGGGCGGCTGGGAGGGGTCTGCATGCTGGTGTCGTCCGCGGCCGCTGGTGTCATCCACGGCGCACGCCTGCAGCACCTGCGCCTTGCGTCAGAACGTGCGGCCCAGGAAGAGGTAGAACGCCGCCGTCCCGCCCTCCTCGAACCCCGTCGCCAGGTACACCGGGCCGATCGGCGTATCGAGCCCCAGAAACACACTGCCATCCTTGCGGGTGCTGCCGAAACTCGCATCTCCGCGTCGCTTCCACACGTTGCCAGCTTCGAACGACACGCCGAGATACGCCGGAACATCGAGAAAGCCCGGGCCGCCGCGCCCGATCTGCCGATACAGCAGCAGCCGCGATATGCCGAAGTGAGGGCCGGTCAGCGCATTGGCTTTCAGCCCGGAAAGATTCAGGAATCCGCCGAGCGGAAATAGCGTGCGCAAGTCAGCATTGCGCTCGTTCAGCGCCGTGCCAAGAGAAGTCCACAGCACCGCCGTCTGGCGCCCAAACGTACGCGCGCTGATCCAGTTGAAAGTCAGACGGTCTGCGGTTTGATCGGAGCCAAGGCCCGCGCGCTCGCCACTCCACTCGAGGCCCACGGTGGTGCCGTGCCTGGGGAAATTCACATCGTCGAGGCGGTCGTACTGCATGCGAGCGAAAAGGCCGCGCGAATCAAAGTCCCCCGTCGGCAGAGTGGGGTCGCCCACGCGCACATGCGACTCGCCTTTGTCTCGCCGCACACCCGCGCGCACCTCGCCCCAGTTGCCAAACTCGCGTCCGAAATCCACACCGTACGAGACACTGCGAACGCGATACTCAGCGACCGCCTTCTGCTGATCGTCCAACACGAAGACATTGCGCGCCTGCACTTCCGCATGCGGCAGAAAGAAATATGGTGTCGATTGCGACAGCGGCAGATACACCTCGGTGGCGAACCGTGATGTGTCGCCCACCTGCAGATCCCACACCCACTCGCCGCCCGGTTGCGTGATCTCGGAAAGAACGAAGCGAGCCGCGGCGTTGTAGCTGGAATTGCCTTCGAAATCGTCCTGCAGGCTCAGCCCGAAACGAATGTAGTTCGGGCCCCATGAATTACGACGTGCGGTGAGCGCGAGGCCATAGCGGTCTTTGTCCTCTTCATCGCGCACCAGCTCATAGTCGAGCGCTTCGAGGTTGCCCTTG
>JBDTUL010000551.1:0-4407 GCA_040007735.1 Gammaproteobacteria bacterium
CGAAGGCAAGCCCGCACTCGACCAGGTCATCGCCGTCGCACCCTGGCGCGAGGCGGAGATTCTCGCGCTCGCGGCCGGCCTGGAGCGCTCCAGCGAACACCCCCTCGCCCGGGCCGTTGTCGACGGTGCGCAGGCGCGCGGGATCGAGAGCGCCGCGATCACGGACTTTGATTCGATCACAGGACGTGGCGTGCGCGGCCGGCACGCCGGTCGCGCCGTCACACTGGGCAACGCCGCGCTGATGAAGGACTCGGGTGCCTCTATCAGCGCCATTCAGCAACGCATCGATGAGCTGGGCCGCAGCGGCCGCACCGTCATGTTCGTCGCAGTCGATGGCACGCTTGCGGGTGCGATAGCCGTCGGAGATCGAATCAAGGAGAGCACACCCGCGGCGCTCGATGCGTTGAGGGCGGACGGGCTGCGCATCGTGATGCTCACGGGCGACGCGCGTACGACAGCGGAAGCAGTCGGCCAACAGCTCCACATCGACGAAGTGATCGCCGAGGTACAGCCCGCCGAAAAAGCGAAGGTGGTCGAGCGCTTGCAACGGGAAGGGCGCCGCGTGGCGATGGCCGGCGACGGCATCAACGACGCCCCCGCGCTCGCCCGGGCAGACGTCGGCATCGCGATGGGAACCGGCACCGACATCGCCATGGAGAGCGCGCAAGTAACGCTCGTCCGCGGCGATCTGAGCGGCATCGTGCGCGCCCGGCACTTGAGCCGCGCGACGGTCCGCAATATCTGGCAGAACCTTGCGTTTGCCTTCGGGTACAACGCGCTTGGGATCCCGGTGGCGGCGGGGATTTTGTATCCGTTCACCGGGCTGCTGTTGAGTCCGCTCATTGCGGCGCTTGCCATGAGCCTGTCTTCGCTGTCGGTGATCACGAACGCGCTGCGGCTGCGGGCCGTGCGGATCCAGGCTCTCCCGGTTCCGTGAAGCACGCCGTCAGCGCTCCACGCCACGTTCACGAACGACACCACCGCAGCTCCCCCCGTTCACGCCCGGGCGGCGGTGTGTCCATTGCCGGCATGACAAGTCAGAATGCACAGCTCGCGCGAAGCGACCTATCTCGTAAGGGATTTGATCACCTGGCTCGCCATCGTCCCGTTGTGCCTCGTGTCGCTGCTCAGTGGGATTGTCTCGTCGCTGGGTACCCAATGGGGCCTGTTGTTATCAGTCGGTCCAGTACTTCTCGGGAAACGACGCGGATTTGAATACTATTACGTTACCCGCGAGCTCGCCCTGTTTGTATGCCGCTCGCTGAGCCTGATAGCCATCACGCGCAACATGCCCGTCACTGCACACGGAGCGCATACGAATATCCTCGGTCCGCGACGAGAACGGCGTGCGGGCGAAGATGTGCGTTCGATCGGACCGCATGCTTTTTTATCGAACTCCCGAATCATGGTCGTGCGGATGATGCGCATCTGGCGTGTGATGGTGGCTGTGGGAGAGCGGGTCGTGCCGATGTACGTGCCGATGGCGCGTACCAGGGGCAACCCGTACATCGTGCACATGCTGATGATGCGCATCGTGAACATGCTCATGGTCGTGCTGAAGGACGGGGTGATCATGCGAATGCTCGTGCTTCTCGGTCAGATGCAGCCAGACTCCCAAAGCCATGAGCGAACCGGCAATCATCAGCCGAATCGTGACAGGCTCATGGAGCCAGATCAATCCACCGAGCGCGCCGACAAATGGGGCGATCGAGAAATAGGCAGAAGTGCGGGCCGCGCCGAGATCACGCAGCCCGACGACGAACAGCACCAGGCTCACGCCGTAACCCAGCGCTCCGATGAGCAGCGCGGCCGCAACTACGCCTGACGCCGGCCACCGCGCGCCAAGACTCAGCGCGATCAGGAGGTTCACCGTTCCCGCCACGAGCCCCTTGATCCACGCGAGCCACGTTGCGTCGAGTAGTGCAACTTTGCGCGTGAGATTGTTGTCCAGAGCCCATGCGAGACAGGCGCACAAGATCAGGAGCGCAGGACCCAGGCGATTCAAAATGAGCGGTGGGGTCCATGTGAGCGTCATCGCGGCGGCGGCAATGGCGAGCATGCCGAGCGCAATGCGCCGGTCGAAATTCTCACGAAATGCAAACCATGCGAGTACGGCCGTGAGCACCCCCTCCGCATTCAACAGAAGGGAGGCGCCTGAAGCCGGCATCAGCAGCAGCCCCTTCATCAGAAGAACCGGAGCGATGATGCCTCCGGAAATGACCGAACCACTTAGGTAGAACCACTCCTGCCCGGTCACAGGCGAGCGAGTCAGCGGGCGGATCACTCTCAGCATCGTCAAGGCAATGCCCGACCCTGCGTAGAGCAGTCCCGCCAGCAGCCAGGGATCAACCGTGAATAGCAGGTGTTTTGCGAACGGCGTCGCGCCACCAAAGAGCGCCGCGGCCACCAGCGCGGCAAGGACGCCCGGACTCAGCAGGCCTTCGCGGAGCCCTCGCCTATTCATCGCCCTTCATGACCAAGGCACAGATTGCAGGCAGCACGAGACCATTTGGAACGGCGACACCCGATACGGCAATGAAACCCACTGCCGCGGAGACCGAGAACGGAATGGCACGCATCGCGATGCGTGAAGACCCCAGCGGCTAGCGCAAGCGGCACGGCGCGCCGATCAGGTGCCAGTTGCGCCCGTCAGGACCCCCGTTTCACGTTGGCGAGATCGAGGGCGGCGCGCACACCCTGCGCGAGCTTCTGTGCATCATCGTTGGCCCAGAAATGCATAAAGAAGAAGTGGGGCGAATCGTCGATCATATGACTGTGGAGCGCCGTCACTTCGATACCGCGCTGGCGCAGAGTTCGCAGTATCGGGTTGACCTCGCTCCCCAGCAGCACAAAGTCTCCGGTGATCGCGGCCTTGCCTGCGCCGGTCGGCTGAAAGTTGATCGCAATGGCTGTGCCCATGGACGGCGGAATTGCCATGCCGCCCTCGGTGATGGCCTCAGCTCTTGGCACGGAGAACTGATACACGCCTCCATTGGCGGTGCCTTTGAACCCGAGCGTCTTTTCGATTACGGCGGTATCGAGATCGACTGGCGGAGGCGGCGTTGCGGCGGGCGGGCTCAACGGTGTCTTGCTCAGTGCCAGGGCGGCATGCAGGGTCTGCGCAAGTTTCACCGGATCACCGTGCCCACCGATGTGCATGTAGAAGACCGGAACCGAAGTGCGCAGCAGATGATTATGGATGGCGGTGATCTCCATGCCGTCATCGATGAGCCGCTTCATCACGGGACTGATCTCGGTGTCGAGCAACACCAGATCGCCCATTACCATCGCCTCGCTTCCGGTCGGCTGGAAGGCAACCCATGAGCCCAGTGCGAATGTCGGCTTGATGGCAACGCCGTCGACCGTGATTTTGAGATCAGAACGCGGCAGCCCGAACTTGTACACGCCGCCTGGCTGCAGAGCGCCGTGCTTACCGATGGCCTCGTCGACCTTCGTCCAGTCCGGGTCGGCCGCAAGGGCCGCTACGGAGATCGTCAACGCCGTGAAGCCTGCAATCACGGATGCGATACGAATCATTGGGTTCTCCAGCGAAAGAAAATGCTCAGAAGGCTCGATTCAGACTCCGACCAAGCGCGCCGTGGCCTGCATTTCCTCGAGCAGGCGCTCGACGTGAGTCTGCAGAGAACGGTGAGCGGCAGTGAAACCTGATCGCCGCATGTCTGATTCCTCGCGATGCGATGATGTATCGACGCCGTTTTCGAATGATACATTAGTATCATGCCAGTCGCCCCCAGCGTCATTCAGTGGCTTCTCCTCGTTCACCAGCTGCCCGCGCACCCCGCTTACCAGCGCGTGAAACTGCGTCGTGACTCCACCCGTCGCGCCCAAGCGCGCGCTGAAAGATCTGAAAGGCACTGTATGGGTCACGCGCCATCACATTCACGTCGACCGGATTGCGTGCGCCTGGCTCATCCGTGAATTCATCGACGCCAAGGCGCGCTTCAAATTTCTCGAACCGAAGGGCTATACCCCGCAGCGAAATGAACTGCGATTCGACATGGCCGATGCCGAGTACACGCATCGCGGCGATCGTTGCTCGTTCGAAGTCCTGCTTGGCGAGATCGGGTTGCGGAATCCGGCGCTCCAAACGATCGCCGAGATCGTGCCAGAGGCCACTGGCTCGGGGTGACATAACGCACTCCTTATATATAGCTCGAGCGCTGCTGCCGGGCATCGGCAATTGTGATCCCTATTTTGACTCTGGCACCAAACCTTCCGCACGCAGCCGCGCCAGATGTTTCCGCTCCTCCTCGGAATGCGCCCTCGCCGCGGCGATGAGTTGCCCGAATCGCGCATCTTTCCGTAGCGCTTCATAGGCCGGTTCAAACTGGAGGAAGTACCACCAGCTGTCCGACCCGCTACCGGAAGCAAGAGATGCACGTAGCG
>JBDTUL010000552.1:0-4401 GCA_040007735.1 Gammaproteobacteria bacterium
GATGTACACGCCGTGCTGCGCGAGTTCCATGCTGCCGTCGGCGGCGAACAGGTCGGTGACCTCATCCCACAGCGCGCGGTCGAGGTAGTAGCCGTAGATGCGCTGGAGGTTTTCGATTTGTTGTTCGTCGTTCAGGAGCGTTGCGCGATGGGCGAGGTTGGCGGCGCGCTGGCGAACGTCGCGGGCTGATGGGCCGGTGGTTGAGCTGCTGTCTGACCTGCTAGTTGAGTTGCTGGTCGGGGTGCTGTTGCCTGCTGCGTCGTAGGTTGCATTGAGGGTGGCGAGCAGGCTCGCTCCATCCCAAACGTTGCCCCCTGCCGCCGTGCCCGGATTGTCATAGTGAAACGGCGCGATGCACGCCGCCGGAAACCCAGCGCATTCCCTGTTCCGCTCGCGATCGGCCGGATGCGCCAACACGCGCCGCGGGCGCGCGGCGGAAGATGCGGCACCCGGGCCAACAGCAGCCTCACTGACCCCACCCTCTTTGGCCGCGGTAGCCACATCAGGTGGAGCGGGCTTCACACCGGCCCCATCACTTGCCCCAACCGGAGTCACCCCATTTGCAGGCGTCGCGGCATTTGCGGGCACCACCCACCCGGTCGCATACGGCGCCCCAAACCCCGAGTAGTAATCGAGCTTGCTGATCCTCCACACGCACCCCACCTTGGCGTACTGGACCTCATAGACCCCTTCCGCCCAATTAGCACCGCCACCGAAACTTCCAAACATCGCGAAGGCGCGCCAGCGCCCCTTCGCCGTAAGCCCACCCGCATCCAGATGCACCACGGGCTGAATATTCAGATGATCGTAGAGCCGGTTGTCGCCGAGCCCGATGTCACCCAGCTTCCCTGCCCCCACATTCATGAAGAGATGCCGCCGGATACTCTCGTGCCCAACGAAGACTCCCGCGGGATAGTTCGCCACGGCATCGTCGGTAAAGAACGCCGCAAGGTCCTCCCACATTCCCTTATCGAGGTAATACCCATACGCACGTTGAAGCTTCTTGATGTCGCGCAGATCCTCCGCCGCAACGATCTCCGCCTCGAGACGATCCAGCCGCGCACTCGACTCTGCGTGCGCGCCAGCGGAGGAGGTCTCCGCAGCCTCTGCCGCGGAGCCCCCCGCACTGAAAGCTGCGACGATGATTGCAAGCAATCCTCCTGCAACCTGCCGCATGCGTGCCCCCCTCTCTAACCGGAATGACCTGACCGTCAGGTCAGAAAAATGTGGTCGATCGGATCGAAGCCTGCCGACGCTGCCACCGCGGGCCGGCTGTAAGGAATTGGATGCGAATACGGCGGCCAGTGTCCACATGCATCGTCGACGGAACCAAAACCCGCAGGCTCCGTCATGGCAACGCCACCACTAGCCATCGCATGTACTACCGACAAAGGCCCCGCGACGCTGGCCACTACCGCGCCGGCTGAAAAGCCCATGGCCCCCAGAAACGCGCGGCGATCCAAAGTGAACGTCACGTGAGCTGATCCTCGATCGGCGGCAATACTGACTGAGGAAACCAGTTGGTATGCGTGCCACTGCGCAGTCTGAAAGGTAGCTTCACGGTGGCAATGACGCCCTGCTCTATGGCTTGCGCATCCGCAATCACCAGGTCGGACGTCATGGACTCATAGTTGCTGGCAATCGCCAGCACGTACCCATCGCCCTCGCCTTTCGCATTCTTGCGCGGCACGAAGCAGTTTTCCTGCAGGCTCTGCGCGGGCTCCATCTGACACTGCTTGATCTCGCCCGTCTTGGTGTCCAGCCTCTGCATGAGGTTCGACGTGAACGGCCCCATGCCGGGGACACGCTTCGCGTCCGCCGGAGCGTTCGGATCGCGGCTCCCCACGTACGCGTAGCGATAGTCCAGAGACAGAAACCGATCGTCCATCCGCGGCAGAATGCCGGGCGTAGTCGACACGACATCTTCCTGAAACGAATCTTTCTTCGACTTCAAATCAAACGTCCAGCGCCGAATCTGGGACGGATCGCGCTCGCCGCTCGACACCGGCAACTCCATCGTGATCTTGCCACCCCGATCGGTGGCATTCAGGAAATGAAGCGTGTTGCGCGCCGGACCTTTGAACCAGCGAACATCCTTCGCTTCACCGTTTCGGGGCAGCACGCCCACCATCGTCGGCAGGCTTCCATCCCACGCCCACATAGGCTCGCCGGATTTCAAGCGCTCCAGGCTGGTGGTGCGCGCAATGACCGGAATCAACACATACTTCTGCGTAAGCGCGATGTCGTGAATGATTCCGAGGTAGGGCGACTTCAGCCACACTTCTTTGACGATCTCCCCTTTGGGATTCATCGTAAATACGGCGATGTCGGTGGAGAGGTCGCCCTTTGCCTGATAACCGTACGCGATCATCTCGCCCGTGACGGGGTCGATCTTCGGGTGCGCTGACATGGTGGTGGCGGTGTACTTCCCGCTGAAGTCCCACGGCCCGAGGGTCTCGAGCGTATGCGGGTCCACCGTCCACGGCAACGAGTCTTCCTTCAGCACGAACAGCTTGCCGCCGTGCCAGTAGGAATGCGTGTTGGCGGCCGACCGATTTATGCCGGCAACGCTCGGATCGTCCGTGAAATGATTTCGATAGACGCCGAACAAACGTTTGCGAGCGGTGCGCTCGGCGGTGAGGCGAGCTGTCTTGACGTAGCGGCCCTTGTAGTCGACGGAGCCATTCGCGAAGCGGAAGCGGCTGATGTGGCCATCGCCATTGAAGCCGGTCATCCACTCGTTCTTGGGCGGGCGGTAATCGAAGTCACACTGCATGCGGACGAACGTGCCTTCGATGTCTTTCGGGATCTCCCCCCAGACCTCGCAGTCGTACACGTCCGCCTCGAAGCGCGTTGGGCTGTTGAAGCCCGGGGGAAACATCGGATGCCCCCTGAAGTCCACTGCCATCGATTGTCTCCTCGCCTGCCCCGCCGGTCATGTTCCCCTAACGGGCGGCCAATTCAAGCATCGTCGCTGCCGGGCTCCACTTTGGAAAACCCGCAACCGCGTTCAATGGAAGGTCTTGCGGAACGTAATGGCCCACTCCCGCGGGCGGCTCGCGGTGCCAACCCGCGAAGGAGCCGGCGCCAGCGTGAGAGGGGCCGGCACAGGCGGCGCCCTGCGGCCCGCGCAGCACTTCGACGCGCTCGAGATCGAGCAGATCCATCGACGAGCCCGTCAGCGTGCCGTGATAAACGTCATCGATGTAGATGCCTACAGCGGGCTCGAACGCGTAGCTGAAATCCGTCTGGATGATGCCGCGCATGCCGATGGTCTGGGTCGGTCCGAAATTGCTCACGGGCTGGCGGACAAACGCGTTCGGGATGGCGAGCCCCAGATCGTCGACATTCGCGAGGCCCCGTTCATCGAGGTCCTGCACGGTGAGTGCTGTGATGGCCAGAGGCGTTGTCTGCAGGTTCTCTTCTCTGTAACGAGCCGTCACCAGCACTTCCTGGAGTGCCGCTGAATCTTCCTGTCCAAAGGCTGGCAGAGCGGCGAACGTTGCGGCAGCAGCCGACAACAGCACATGCCGTGTGTGATGAATCATAGACCCCCTCCCTGTTGCGCCTGTACTCAGACGCTGCCCCGTCGCTACATCGACACGCGCCGAGAATGCGACCGCGATTCCTGCTGGATCAAGGCCGTGAATCGACACAAACCACTGGTTGGATTGCCAGCCTTCGCGTGCCGGCTGGCTTTCGTTGCAGCCGATGCCTAGAGTCGCGATCGTTGCCTGGGACAACAACGGGGTGAAAATGCGTTCGAGCCGCGTCGGAGATCGCTACGCGAGCACTGTTTTTCTGCTGCTGTGGGCACTCTTCCACGGCAGCGTGCATGCCGCTGATACCGCGCCTATCCAGAAAGCGCCTGCCTTCAAACCGGCAGAGCTCACCGCGCTCCCGCGAGACGGCTGGCTCACCAACGGTGGCAACCTCTACAACCAGCGCTACTCCCCTCTCGATCAGATCAATCGAGACAACGTCACCAAGCTCAAGGCGCGCTGGCGAGCTTCGCTGCGCGGTTCGGGCATCAGCCCTCGAAGCGGCAACCAGGCGCAGCCCCTCGTGCACGACGGCGTCGTGTACATCATGACCGGCGAGAACGACGCGTTCGCCATTTCGGTAGAGAGCGGCCAGGTGCTGTGGGAATACAAAGCGAATATCGACCTGAAGGCGGCCCGCCCCTGCTGTTCCTGGGTGGGTCGGGGGCTCGGCCTCGGCGACGGAAAAATATTCGTAGGCCAGCTCGACTCGAAGCTCGTCGCGCTCGATCAGTTGACGGGCCAGGTGGTGTGGTCGATACAGGCGGAAGACCCGAAGCTTGGGTATGCCATCGCGAGCGCACCGCTCTACTACAACGGCGTCGTCATCAGCGGATTCGCGGGGAGCACGATCGCCGCG
>JBDTUL010000553.1:0-4399 GCA_040007735.1 Gammaproteobacteria bacterium
GGTCCCGGCTCGCTACGGCAATCGCCTCTCGGGTGTCATCGATATCGAGCCGCGCACCTGGTCCGGCAAGGACTACAACGCCGTCGGCGCCAGCCTGCTCTTTTCGCATGCGTTGTCGCAGGGCCGACTCGACTCGTACCCGGTCGAATGGCTGGCGAGCGCCCGACGCGGCAACGTCGACCTGGTGGCCGACGCCCTGGAGCGAACTGACGCCGAGCCCGACTTCCTCGACGCGCTTGGGCGCTTGCAGGTGGAGGTGGGCCCGCGTGCGATGCTCGCCGCAGGCTACCTGCTGCTGGACGACACGCTGAAGGCGAACCTTGATGAGGGCGCCGAGCGGGGCGACATCGAATATCGGGATGCAACCGGCTGGGCCGCGTGGACTTTTCGGCCGAACGATGCGAGCGAGGTGCGGGCGACCGCGTCGCGCACCGAGCGCCACACCAATCGCGTCGGCTCGCTGAATCAACCCGATAACGCGCGCGGCACGGTCGACGATCACAGAATCTTCGACACGAACACGCTGCGGCTGGAAGCCAGTGCGCGGACAAATAGCTGGTTGAGCGTCACCGGTGGGCTCGAGTGGTACCAGTTCGACGCGGAGTATCGCTATCAGAGCCAGGTGCAGTTCGGGCCAGAGATCGCGGCGGCATTCGGTCGCTCGCTGACGTATGCCCAGTCCACGGATCTCGTCGCGGGAGGTGAAGCCTACGCGGCCTTTGCATCGACCCTGATTTCGTTTTCGCGCCGGACCACGCTCGACGTCGCACTACGCTGGGATGCGCAAGCATACGGCGTGGCGTTTCGCGACAACCAGCTGTCGCCTCGCTTCGGGCTTCAGTACGAATACAGCCCGCTCACGACACTGCGCCTGAGCTGGGGGCGGCTTGCGCAGACCGAGCGGCCCGACGAGTTGCAGGTGCAGGACGGCGATTCCGCGTTCCACCCTGCGCAACGCTCGACGCAGGCGGTGCTAAGCGCGGAGCGGCGCGTCGCTTCGGTAGCCCTGTTGCGCCTCGAGGTGTACGACAAACGGGTCAGTAACCCAACGCCGTTGCACGAGAATCTGCTCGATCCGTTTGCACTCTTGCCTGAGCTGCAGGTAGATCGAGTGCGCGTGCAGCCGGATCGCTCACGCATTCGCGGCGCCGAGCTGAGCGTGCGCTGGCAGCTTCCACAGACCTGGAGCGGTTGGGCGAGCTACAGCTGGTCTAACGCGGAAGATCTGTTCGGCCCCGTGAGCGTGCCGCGCACCTGGGACCAGCGAAACGCCCTCGCCACCGGCCTCGCGTGGACGAACCGACCGTGGCAGTTCTCCACGAGTCTCGCCTGGCACAGCGGCTGGCGTCGCAACCAGTTGGTCACCACACCGACCGGGCTCGCGCTCGACCCCCGGAACGCGCAGGCCTGGCCGGCCTACCTTTCGCTGGACCTGCGCACGACGTGGTCCCGGCCTTTGCCGAAGGGTGTGCTCGACGTGTTCGGCGAAATCGATAACTCTACCAATCACAGTAACCTGTGCTGCTCTTCGTATCGATTGTCGGGATCCGGGTCGGGCACGCTGCTGGCGCCGGAACAGAGCGGCTGGCTGCCGCGATTGTTCCTGATTGGCGTCACCTGGCAACTACCTTAGAACATTTAACGTATAGGGAACGGCACACCGTCGAGAGGTCCCGCTAAAATGGCTGTCACTGCATTGGATTACGCTGCTCAGGCCGAGACGCGCCCCGTGGAACAAGAGATCGAACAGTACCTGCACCGGCACATTCCGCTGTCCGCGGCCATGGGGGTGCGTGTGCGCGTGGCCACTCCCCAGCGTGTCGAGTTGTCCGCGCCCCTGGCGCCGAACATCAATCACCACGACACGCTCTTTGGCGGCAGCGGCGCGGCCATCGCGACGCTTGCGGCCTGGACGCTGGTACACCTGCGCCTGCGGCACTTCAGGGTGCCGGCGCGGCTGGTCATCCAGCGCAACGCCATGAACTACGAAGCGCCGATCGAGGGTGACTTCACCGCTGTCTGCGAGATCACGGACGAGGGTCCGTGGCAGCGCTTCCTCACGATGATCGAGCGGCGCGGCCGCGGCCGCATCACGATGCTGGCGCGGCTGGTCTACGAGATGCGCTCGGTTGCCTCATTTGAGGGCGATTTCGTAGCGCTGCGCGACTAGCCGGGAAGCGCTAACATCCCCCGCCGATAACAATTTCAACTTCAGGGGATCGCTCATGCACGGTTCGCTAGCATCCTGGCGGCGCGGCGCTCTGGTTGCCGCACTCTCCGCTCTCACCCTCATCGCGGCCTGCTCGAAGAAAGAAGCGCCTGCGGCAGCCGCTGCCCCCGCCGTCGATCCGAATGCATCCGAGGGCCAGGTCGACATCATCGCCTGGGCCGGCTACATCGAACGCGGCGAAACCGACAAGGGCTACGACTGGGTGACGCAGTTCGAGAAAGACTCGGGCTGCAAGGTCAACGTGAAGGTCGCGGGCACGTCCGATGAGATGGTGTCGCTGATGACGCAGGGTGGCTACGACCTCGTCACCGCCTCGGGCGACGCATCGCTGCGCCTCATCCGTGGCGGCACGGTGCAGCCGGTGGATATCGCGAAGGTCCCCGGTTACAGCGGCGTGGACAAGCGCCTGCAGGAAGCCGCGTGGCACTACGTGGATGGCAAGCACTACGGCGTGCCCTACCAGTGGGGCCCGAACGTGTTGATGTACAACACAAAGGTGTTCGCGAAGAAGCCGCCGACTTCGTGGTCTACGGTTTTCGAGCCGCAGAACTTCCCGGACGGTAAGCCGAACAAGGGCCGCGTCCAGGGCTTCGCGGGTCCCATCTATATCGCGGATGCCGCGGTATACCTCATGGCCAAGAAGCCAGCCCTCGGCATCAAAGATCCGTACGAGCTCAACGAGAAGCAGTACGCCGCCGCGCTCGATGTGCTTCGCAAGCAGCACCCGCTCGTGCAGCGATACTGGCAAGACGCGAACGTGCAGGTGCAGGACTTCACGAATGAAGGCGTAGCCGCCGCGCCCACCTGGCCGTATCAGGTGAACACGCTCAAGGCCGCCATGCAGCCGGTTGCCAGTGTGTTCCCGAGCGAAGGCAGCACGGGTTGGGCCGACACCACCATGATGCATGCGCAGGCGAAGCATCCGAACTGCGCTTACAAGTGGCTGGACTGGTCGGTTACGCCGAAGGTGCAGGGCGATGTGGCGGCGTGGTTCGGCTCGGTGCCGGCAGTGCCCACGGCGTGCGACAACAATGCTCTGCTCGGAGCCGAAGGCTGCAAAGGCAACGGCATCGAGATGTTCGACAAGATTCACTTCTGGCGTACGCCGGAAGCCACCTGCGCGTCACAGGGCACTTGCGTCCCGTACAGCAAGTGGGCAACCGATTACGTGGCCATACAAGGCGGGCGTTGACGCTGATTCCCGCTTGACCGCCGCGGTTGAGTTTCGAGAGGTCGCGCGCACCTTTGGCACGGTGCGCGCGGTCGATCGCGTCTCGCTCACCATTGAAAGCGGCGAATTCTTCGCGATGCTCGGGCCTTCGGGCTCCGGCAAAACCACCTGCCTGAGATTGATTGCCGGCTTCGATCTGCCGGATTCGGG
The DNA here is from genome assembly GCA_040007735.1 of Gammaproteobacteria bacterium. GTDB lineage: Bacteria > Pseudomonadota > Gammaproteobacteria > Steroidobacterales > Steroidobacteraceae > JADGHX01. The sequence goes on from JBDTUL010000553.1 coordinate 3,612, forward strand.
TCAGGTGCTGCTCGCCGGGCAGAACGTGTCGGACGTTCCGCCGTACGAGCGCAACGTCAACACCGTCTTTCAGGACTACGCGCTGTTCCCGCACATGACGGTGCTGGAAAACGTGGCGTATGGGCCGCGTGTGCGCGGAGTGTCCTCATCCGAACGCGCTTCGCGAGCGCGCGAGATGCTGGACCTGGTGAAGCTCGCGGGCTTTGAAGATCGCAAGCCGGGCCAGCTCTCTGGCGGCCAGAAGCAGCGCGTGGCACTCGCGCGGGCGCTCATCAATCAACCTGAAGTGTTGCTGCTGGATGAGCCGCTCGGTGCACTCGATCTGAAACTGCGCGAAGAGATGCAGATCGAGCTGCGTAACCTGCAGCGGCGGTTGGGAATCACGTTCATCTACGTGACGCACGATCAGGGCGAGGCGCTGTCGATGTCAGATCGGGTGGCCGTGTTCAACCAGGGCCGCATCGAGCAGATGGCGAGTGCGCGGGAGCTGTACACGCGTCCGCGTACGCCTTTCGTGGCGCGTTTTGTGGGCGGCGCGAATGTCGCCGAAGGGCAAGTGGCGCAGAAGCTCACCGGCGCGCGGCAATCCTTCGCGGTGCGCACGGAAAATGTTCAGGTGCTGGCGACTGCGGACGCCGTGCCGCCCGGTGCCATCAGTGCTGAAGGGACTGTGCTGGATGTTCAGTATCACGGTGCCACGAGCCGGTGGCAGGTGAAGCTGGACGTGGGTGAGATCTTCGGCGCCACGCGGAACGCGGCTGAGACGCCGCGCGCCTCGGGCGATCCGG
>JBDTUL010000554.1:0-4386 GCA_040007735.1 Gammaproteobacteria bacterium
GCGGCCGTAGGCCTTGATATCCTGCCGGCCCAGCGGGGCGATCTGCAGATACGTGACGCGGCCGTGGTGCTCAGGACACTCCGCAAGGAAGTGACGGAACGCCTCGAAGCGCTCCAGCAGCCCCTTTGAGTAGTCCAGGCGATCCACACCGATGATGAGCCGTCGCCCCAGAAGCCCTTCCTTCATGTGACGCACGCGGCCCGCTCGCTCGGCTCGCGCGGCACTACGCGCGACGGCACCCACATCCACGCCAATTGGAAAGACTCCGGTTCGCACCGTGCGGTCAACCAGTTCAACGGCGCCGTCGCCGGCAATGCATTCTTTCCCCCACACGGCTTCGACCGCGCCGAGAAACGCGTGACGATCGGTCTCGGTCTGGAACCCAACGACGTCGTAAGCAAGCAACCCGCGCAGCAGCGCCTCGCAATGAGGCAGCGCGCGCAAAACCTCGTAGTTTGGAAACGGTATGTGAAGAAAAAACCCGAGAGGCGAATGCACGCCCTCCTCGCGCAGTCTCGCGGCCAGCGGAATCAGGTGATAGTCGTGCACCCAAACGAGGTCGCCTGCCCGTAACAAGGGCTTCAGCCGTGTCGCGAACAGAGTGTTGACGGCAAGGTATGCCTCGTACTCCGCGTCCTGATAGCGAAACGCGTCCAGGAAAGAATGAAACAGGGGCCACAGCGTACCGTTCGCAAAACCGTTGTAGCAGGGCTCGTGGAGTACCGCAGGCAGTGCGATGGTCGCGAAGCCTATTCCATCCCGCTCGACGATCTCAGGGTCGCCGATCGATGCCTCGTCCGGCACGGTTTCACCACTCCAGCCGAACCACAGGCCGCCCGAGGCCTGCATGGCTGCGAGCACGCCCACGGCAAGCCCGCCCGTCGGGTTTCCGCCCTTCGGCAGAGCCACCCGATTGGATACATTGACGATGCGGCTCAACCCGGACCGCCCGGGGATTGCTCGACCAGTCGTCGCAGCCAGAGTCGCGCCGCCTGCACGGAGTGCAAATGGGCCTGCGCGGCAGAGTGCCTTTCCACACCAACCGCGACCGACAGACCGCCTGCGGCATTGAACCATTCGAAGGCGCACTCGTCAGTCAGATCATCACCGAGGCACACTGGCCTGCGGCCGCTGAAAGCCGGCTCCTGCATGAACTCTGCGATCGCGCAAGCCTTGCTGGCTGCGGCGGGCGAATCTCGAGCACGCAGCGCCCCCGCTGCACGTGGCGGCGATCTCCAGCAGTGTGCCATCTACATCCAGAAAAGAATGCGAGGTCGGCGACCCGCAATCCATGACGCAGGCCGCTCGCACTGACTTCGGCCCCGCCTCGCGTCATTCCTGGCCAACTTCAAGTTCACAAATATTGTGACCAATATAAAAAGATTGACCGCCATACGCAACCTTGAGCGGAGCGGCGGTCGCGGTCGATGCTGCGGTTGAGGGCTTGCGAGGCGCTATGAAAGCGATGGCGCCGAGGCTGGAATCAGCGCCGCGACGACGATCCAGAACGGCGGTTTGGACGACACCGGCGCGCGACACGCCAGGTGATACGTCAAGACTTTGCCCGGGAGCGATGCCAGCACCTGACGCAGCAGCAGGCAATCGCCGGTATCGCAGGTTGGGGCGGCTGCGGAGGTGCGGCAACGGCCGAGACGCACCCGTGTGCCAGCAGCAGGGCCGTCAGTATCGGCGGGGACTTGCCCCTGCGCCGCGCGCGGATCGGATGTCTCATGGCGTCATACGGAATTGCGGCAAAAGGGCTTCGCGGTGCATGATTCCTGAATTGCGCACCGGGCGGGGAAATTCCACGGCCGCGCGGTGCATCCGTTAACTACATTTGTTACAATATAAGTCGGTTGCCGCAGCTGTTACCAAGCGTGGCTGCGGTCATTCGCCGCTCAGCGTCTTGCGGGCGGGACGCTCGATAACGGGCCGCACGGCCGCCGCGGACATTGCGGGCCTGTTTTGAAGCGCCCTGATTCGGGAGTTCGCAAGTGCCTCGATGTGTCCAACAGCAATACAGGTCGACGGCCCAACCGTGGCACCAGCCTGCGCTCGCCCGCGACTGTTCTCTCGCATGAGCCATCGAGGGGTGCGGAGCCGCGAGTCGCACCTTCGCCATGACAGCTGATTCGCTGCCGGCAGCGGTACACACACTTCTGCGCGAGCACGTGATGAGCTTCGAGCAGCTGGAGATCATCCTGCTGCTGCACCGGCAGCCGCGGCAGGGCTGGAGCGCAACTGAGATCAGCGAAGACCGGCGCATTCCGCTGGAACTAGTCGCGGATGCACTGACCGGACTGGAGACAAGCAAGCTGATCCGCAGAATCGGCAACGCGGGCGAGCGCGTGCAGCTCTCTCCGGCCGAGCCGGCCACCGCGGATGCAGTCCGGGCACTCGCGCTGGCCTACCAGGACCAGCACGCTTCCGTCATGAGCAGCATGAGCATGAACGCCATCGAACGCATCCGCTCGCGAACCCTGCGCGCCTTCAGCGACTCCTTTGTATTCGGGAAAAGGAACGGTGATGGCTGAGTTCGTCTATACACTGTGCGCACTGACATCCATCGTCTGCGCCTGGCTGCTGTTTCGCGGCTACCGCCAGCACCGCACGACGCTGCTGTTCTGGAGCGCGCTGTGCTTCATCGGGCTGGCGCTGAACAATGCCCTGCTGCTCGTCGATCTGTATCTCTTCCCGGCCATCGACCTGTTCGCTCTGCGCACCTTGACGGCGCTGGTTGCGGTTGCCGTGATGCTCTATGGCCTCATCTGGGAGGATCAGCGCTGATGGAAGAGCCACTGCGAGCATTCCTGTGGGGCGCATTGTCGATGGGCTCGGCAACCATCGCGCTGTTCTTCCTGCGATACTGGAACACCAGCCGGGACCGGTTGTTCATCTTCTTTGCAGTCGCCTTCGCCGTGATGTCGCTCAACTGGGTCGGACTTGCCTTCATCGACCCGGGGGAAGAATTGCGCCACACGCTGTACCTGCTGCGCCTGGCGGCGTTCGTGCTGATCATCATCGGCATCATCGACAAGAACCGCCGCAGCGGGCAGGCATGAACCCGGAGACGAATCGATGGACGTATTGAATGGGCTAACCAGGCTGCCGATCTTCAGCAATTCGCTCGTGGACTGGTCACTCGCCATTGCCCTGACAATCGGGCTGTTCGCGGCGCTGCTCACCGCCAGAGGCTTCGTCCGGCGTCATCACGAAAAGCTGCTCAGGACGGAAAAGACTGAGCTCACCGAAGTGCCGGCCGAGGTACTGAGCCGCACGACGGTGCTGTTCTTCGCGGTTCTGTCGGTATTCACCGGGCTGGGCACCCTGTCGATGGGCCCGGGCACGCAAACCGTGCTGCGATCGGCTCTCACCATCACTCTGTTCTGGCAGGCAGGCCTCTGGCTCTCAGCCGCTGCGACTGCCTGGCTGGAGCGGCGTCGGCGCAACAGTTCGCCTGCGGACCGTGCGATTGCGGGTTCGCTAGGCGTCATCGGATTCATCGTGCGCGTGGTCGTGTGGGCGCTCGTTGCGCTACTCACGCTCGACAACCTCGGCATCGACGTTACCGCACTCGTCGCCGGGCTTGGCATAGGCGGCATTGCCGTTGCGCTCGCCCTGCAGAACGTTCTGGGCGACCTGTTCGCTTCGCTGTCGATCACCTTCGACAAGCCGTTCGTGATCGGCGACTTTCTCATCGTCGATGACTTTCTCGGCAGCGTCGAATACATCGGCATCAAGTCGACCCGCCTGCGCAGCCTGGGCGGTGAGCAGATCATCATCGCGAATGCCAACCTGCTCAGCAGCCGCGTTCGCAACTACGGCCGCATGATGGAACGACGCATCGTCTTCGCAACGAGTGTCACCTACGAGACTCCGGTCGAGAAGCTCGAGCGCATCGCGCCGCTCATTCGCCAGACCATCGAATCGCAGTCGGGCACGCGCTTCGACCGCAGCCACTTCGCCTCGCACGCCGCATCGTCGCTCGACTTCGAAACGGTCTACTACGTGCTCTCGCCCGAATACAATCGCTACATGGACATCCAGCAGGCCATCAACCTGCGGCTGCATCGCGAATTTGCGCGCCTGGGTATCGAGTTCGCCTACCCCACCCAGCGTCTTTTCATGTCCCAGGTCGACGCGGCACGCGATGCGGCCTGAACTTCGCTATTCTCCCATCAGGGTTTCGCCAGCGGCATCGGTCGACGCATCGCGAATGCCGCGCGTGAGCACGGCAAGAGCCGTTTTCAGGCGCCGCAAATCGGCGGCGCCAATATTGCGTAACGCATCCACGAGCAGGCCGGCGTAGGGGCCCGGCGCCCGGAGCAGCATACGTTTGCCGTCCGTCGTGACATGCAGGCGCACCACGCGCTGGTCGGTCTCGTC
>JBDTUL010000555.1:0-4384 GCA_040007735.1 Gammaproteobacteria bacterium
TCTGAATCGACGACCACGGCGCCGCTTCCCTCGACGTAGGTTCGGTCGTCTACGGAGGTAACTGTGGGAGCGCCCAGCAGAAAGGCAGGCGAGTTCGCATGAGACAGGTCCAACGAACGTGTCTCGATACTCCCCGCCTGCAGTTCGAGCGTCCAGTCGCCGCCCAGTGAAGCAGAGCCCGTTGCATCCGTGGACGCAGCCAGGTCTGCGTGGGTCAGTGCTGCAAGTTGGGTAACGAACGCAGCTCCCTGTGTCGCGTTGCCGATGTCGCAACCATAGAGAAGAATGTCGCCATTGGCATTCAGATGGCTGCCGATGTCGCGCAGCTCGTTGGCTACAGATTCCGTACCGAGCGCCTGCGCATCGAGCCGCAGGTTACCGAGTTCGAGTTGCCCAGGTTCGCCGTGGCTCAGGATATGGATGGCATCGAGGTCTTGCCGCCCGGCAAGATATTCCGAGATCTGCTTCAGCCCATCGACGTTGCCATCGAGCAGCACGACCTCGGTACCGGGCCGCACTTGTTCCACCAGCGAGGGCCAGTTGATGACCACTGGGTCGACGAACACGATTTCGTTGCGGCTGTTGCCACTGGTGTCGCGGTCGCCCGTGGCAACCACGCGAAGTCCGTGTGCGTCTGGCAACAAGGCGGTCGCGGCCACGGGCGCGCTGATTTGCGCATCAGCTCGCGGCACGCCGGTCGGCGCAGCGCTCGCGATTGCAGAGGATTCCTTGATAGCAGCATCGACGGCCGAGTCGGTGGGCTGCGGATGATGATCCGCCGCGGCGACCGCCGCGGCCGCTGTGTCAACGGCGGCACCGTCGAACATGATTCGGGGTTCGAGTGCGAGCGGGCTGGGCGTGCGACGCAGGAGTGAGTGCCGGGATTTCGAAGGTGCGTGTTCGCTAGCTGATTCTTTCATGTCCGTATTCCGATGATTCGCCTGACTCGAGTCGATGCGCGTCGATGCGGCCGCCTTCGTGTCATCAAGGCCGGTCGCCGTGTTGTGGATGCGTGGAGGGCTCCTGAACGCTGGAGACTAGCGTGCTGCCGCCACTGCGACGGGTGCCTTCAACTCGACACGGCCGCTCATTCCGGCGATCAACCGTGGGAACCGGCCGTCGATCACCGCTGTGATCTTGATGGACTGGCTTACCGGATCGACGCGCGCACCGAGCCGCGTGATCTTCGCCGGATAGGTATCGGCCGTTTCATCGATGCGCACCAGAAATGCGTAACCCGGCTTCAACCACGCAAGCCACCGGGAAGGCACGATGAACTCGAGCTCCAGGGAGGTGTCATCGAGGATGTCGAGGATCGGCTGGCCCACCTGGACGAACTGCTTCTCGCGCATCTTCTGCTCGGCGACCCGCCCCGCAAAAGGCGCGGCCACATTGCATTTGCTGAGCGTCGCAGCGGTGAGCGCCACGTCGGCGCGTGCCTTCGCCAGTTCCGCTTCTGCGGTGTCGAGCTCGAGCTGGCCGACCGAGTTGAGCTCGGCCAGCCGGCGATTGGCGGACACCGACTTGTCCGCTGCGAACAGCGCGGCGGCTGCCCGCTGCGATTGCGCCGCCTGCAAAGAGCAGTCGAGTTTGATCAGCGTCTGCCCGGCCTTGAAGGACTCGCCCTCGCGCACGGCGATGCGGTCGATCTTCGCGCCGATCTCCGCAGCGAGCGACGTGTAGCGGCGCGGCGAGAGTTGCGCGCGAATGTCCTGCTTATCCAGGGATGGCGTATCGGCCGAAGGGGCTTCGTTCGCGGCGAGCCCCGTTACTGCGAATAAGCCTGCGACAGCCAGCAACAGTGTGTTTCGCATGTGGTACTCAGCTCTGCTTGTCGGCAGTGTCGATGACGCGCACGAGATCTTCCAGGCTGATCTCCTGCAGGCTGCCGATCTGTGGCTCAAGACCCAGCGTCGACTGGATCTTGCTGCGCGCAGCATAGACCTGGTTGAGCGCCTGATAGCGTCGCAAGAGGCTCACGATCGCAGATGTATTGTTGGAGACACGATCCAGCTCGCTCTTCACGGCAGCGGCTTCGCGATGCGCGACGTGCTCATCGATGCGACGGTCTACCTTCCAGATTGCATCGGCCCGCGCGAAAAGCGCACGGGCACTTCGATACTGCTGTAAGGCCAGGTGCACCTGCGCCAGTACGGCCATCTGGGCGGCCATGCGCCGCTGCTGTGCCAGAGCTTCGTTGGCGTGCGAGAAGCGCATCATTGCCGGCGCTGACAGCAGGTTGAACAGGTTCACTCCGATCTGCGCCCCTGCTTCCTGCCACTGGTTGTTGATCAGATAACTGTCGTCATCGTGACGGTAGGCGTAGTTGAGCGATAAACCAGGGAGCAGCTTGAGCAGGGATTTACGGGTTTCGAACGTGGCGATGCGTGCGTTGTAGAACTGCTCCTTCAGATCCGCATTGTTCGCGATCGCGGTTTCTTCCATGCGCTCCACCGGCATGTCGAAATCCTGCGGCGTCAGGTCTTCGTCCCTCGGCTCGACCAGTTGTATAGCGCTGCCCGCAGGCATATTGATGAGCGCCGCCAGTTCGATGCGCGCCGCTGCCAGCTCGAGTTGCACGCTTTCCAGTACACGCAGGTTCTCGAGCAATGAGCGCTGATAGCGCAGCGGCTCGATCGGATCTTTGATCTGCTCGGATTCGACGCGACGGGAGTCATCGAGCGCCCGCTCGCCAGCGCGGATCGTCTCTCGCAGGCTGACTTCGAGCTGCTGGGCGCTGGCGGCGCGCCAGTAGGCCGTGCGTACATCCTGCATCAGCAGGTGCATTGCCTTGCGGCGCCGCTCCGTCGCGACCAGCACGCGATCGGCGTTCTGCTTCGAATTCTGGTAGCTGACACCGAAATCGAGAATGTTCCACGTCAGGCCGAGGTCCTGAGTGGAGTGGCTGCGATCTGAGGAGATATACGGATTTGCGAGCGACGGTAGCCCGGTGACGGAATCCTGGCTGCGCGTGATGCGCTCGTTGTCACGCCAGCTATAGCCTGCAGCGGCGGTAAGCTTCGGCAGCATGTCGTAGCGGGACAGGTCGAGCTGACCTATTGCGAGAGCTTCCTCCATCATACGGGTGCGCTGGTCGAGGTTGTACTTCAGGGCGCGCGCAATTGCTTCCGAGAGCGACAGCGGACCGGTGAGTGGCGGTACGTCAGCGCGCGCCCGCTGGCGGTCGGCTGCCGCGATTTGCTGTTGATCGGCACGCAACAGCGGCTTTGGCGAGACGGCGCATCCGGCTGCTGTGATGAGAAGTCCCAGCGGAAGGAGCATTCGGATTGGGCGCGCCAAGCTGCGAGCCGTGTTGGAAAGCGTTGCAGTCGTCGACATCGAAGGCTCCTGCCCTGCGTGAAACAGGACACGAGAGTGCGATGTCGACGATGCAAGTTTCAGGACATAAGTCGGAGTTTGGCAGGGCTGTTAGTGATGAGTGTCACTAAAAAGATACGTCTGTCTTGCCACGCTTCTCGATCTCGTTGCACCGCTGCAGCTCTCGCCCGTGCTCAGACTGCGCGCGCTGCGCGAGCGTGGAGTGCGCGTCGCCATCGACGACTTCAGCACCGGCTATTCCTCACTGCGCTATCTGGTACAACTACCTATCAATGTCTTGAAGATCGATCGCTCGTTCGTGGATGCCATGACCCGGCGCCCGGATGATATGGCTATCGTGTCGAGTATTATCTCGCTGGCGCAGGGTTTGCGATTTACAACAGTTGCCGAGGGCGTCGAGACCCAGGAGCAGCGCAATCTGCTTCGCTTGCTACATTGCATGAGATGCAGCGCTATCTCTACAGCAAGTCCCTGCCCAAGGCCGCCCTGGAGCGACTTCTGGCTGCCTGTGGCTCTTCGGGCAAGATCTGACGGGTCTCGGGAAGGACGCTTCATCCCGACCGGCTGCTCGTGGCCTAACTTGGTCTGGCGGTGCATCAGAATCAGTACAGAGCTGAAGCGTGGCGGGTGTACGACTAAAGTTCGCGATATTACGGACGCTACAGACGTGTGTCTGAGAAAAAGCATCTGTATCAAGGCTGGGAGCGGCAGCTCGAGGGGCCACTCGGCACTGAGCGACGACGGCAGCTTAGTGAGCTTCTCGCCTGCGTGCGATCGGCATGCGAAAGCGCAAGGTATTGTGCTCAGTTGATATCCGAAGCCAGCGCACGGAATGCGCCTGCGGAGGTCGCCGCCGCAGAGGCACTGCTGCTCGATTGGATGTACGAGGCGCAGCGACGAGATGACTTACTAATGGCGGCATTGAGCGCGGCGACGTCTGATTGAATCTGTCCATGGCGAACTCCTGACTACGCAGCAATTGGCGTGTCAAAGAGGCCGGAACAGTCGGAGCGCCAGGCGAAGTGATCAATATTCGCCGGCTGAC
>JBDTUL010000556.1:0-4372 GCA_040007735.1 Gammaproteobacteria bacterium
GCTCGTCCGGGAAGAAGTTGATGATGCGATCGAGCGCCTGGTTGGAGCTGTTCGCATGGAGCGTGGCGAGCACCAGGTGGCCGGTCTCGGCGAACTGGATGCCGTGCTCCATGGTCTCGCGATCGCGAATTTCGCCGATGAGGATGACGTCCGGTGCCTGGCGCAACGTGTTCTTCAGTGCCGTGTGCCACGAATCGGTATCCACGCCCACTTCACGGTGCGTGATCACGCAACCCTTGTGCTGGTGAACGTATTCCACCGGGTCTTCGATGGTGATGATGTGCCCGCGGGTCTTCTCGTTGCGATAGCCCACCATCGCGGCGAGCGAGGTGGATTTGCCCGAGCCCGTGCCGCCGACGAGGATGCACAGTCCGCGCTTGGAGAGCACCACTTCCTTCAGCACCGGCGGCAGGTCCAGCTCTTCGAAGGTGGGAATCTTTGCGTTGATGAGACGGATGACGCAGCCGATGGAGCCCTGCTGCACGAACGCGCTGACGCGGAAGCGCCCGATGCCGGGCGGCGCGATCGCGAAGTTACATTCCTTGTTGGCGTCGAAGTCCTTCGTCTGCCGGTCGTTCATGATGGCGCGCACGAGCGTGGCGGACTGCTCGGGCGTCAACGCGCGCTCGCTCTGCGGCCGGATCTCGCCATCGATCTTGATGGCGGGCGGGAAGCCCGCCGTGACGAAGAGGTCCGAGGCCTTCTTCTCCACCACCCGACGCAGGAGATCCTGCATGAGCTTGATGGCTTGATCGCGATCCATGGTGGAGTCCTGTAGCGCTACTGTTGTGAGGGAGGCGGCGGAGCGGACCTCAGATCGCGTCCTTGTTCTGCGCCTTGTAGCGCGCTTCTTCCTTGCTGATCTGCCCCTTGGCCACAAGCTCAGTCAGGCACTGGTCGAGCGTCTGCATTCCGGCGTTCTGGCCGGTCTGGATGGCTGAATACATCTGCGCGATCTTGCCCTCGCGAATCAGGTTCCGGATGGCCGGTGTGCCGATCATGATCTCGTGGGCCGCGATGCGTCCACCGCCGTTCTTCTTGAGCAGCGTCTGGGAGATGACCGCGCGGAGCGACTCGGAAAGCATGGAACGGACCATGTCTTTTTCCGCGGCGGGGAACACGTCGACGATACGGTCGATGGTCTTCGCGGCGGAGCTGGTATGCAGCGTGCCGAACACCAGGTGGCCCGTCTCGGCCGCGGTGAGGGCGAGGCGAATGGTCTCGAGGTCACGCATTTCGCCGACCAGCACCACGTCCGGGTCTTCGCGGAGGGCAGAGCGCAGCGCCTCGGTGAACCCCAGCGTATCCCGGTGCACTTCGCGCTGGTTCACGAGACAGCGCTTGGATTCGTGGACGAACTCGATCGGATCTTCGATCGTGATGATGTGATCCGGCCGGTTGTCGTTACAGTGGTTGACCATGCCCGCAAGCGTGGTGGACTTGCCGGAGCCGGTAGGCCCGGTGACCAGCACCAGCCCGCGCGGGAGCATGCACAGGTCGCGGAAGATTTTCGGCGACTGCAGGTCATCGAGAGACAGGATGACCGAGGGAATATTGCGGAACACGGCGGCCGAGCCGCGGTTCTGGTTGAAGGCGTTGACGCGGAAGCGCGCAAGCTTCGGTATCTCGAAAGAAAAGTCAGTCTCGAAGAACTCTTCGTACGACTTGCGCTGCTTGTCGTTCATGATGTCGTACACCATGCTGTGCACTTCCTTGTGGGCAAGTGCAGGCATGTTGATGCGCTTCATGTCGCCATCGACGCGAATCATCGGCGGAACGCCAGAAGAGAGATGCAGATCGGATGCGTTGTTCTTGACGGCGAACGCCAGGAGCTGCGCGATGTCGACGGCCATTGCGGATCCTCACGACTTTCAAAGGCTTCCACAGGCAAACGGGTCGCGTGCGCGACGATGTGGATAGCGCGTGCCAGTATAGCGGAGGGGTTCCGTGACCAATATGTTAATGGGTCCGCAGAATTTGCCGGAAAATCTCGCGACGGTGAGAGATCGCATCCTCCGGGCGGCGGTGGCGTGCGGGCGTGATGCCGACTCCGTCACATTGCTCGCGGTGAGCAAGACGCAGTCGGTGGAATCGATACGCGCGACCGCGTCCTGCGGCGTCGAGCACTTCGGCGAGAGCTACGTGAAGGAGGCGCTGCCCAAGATCGAGACACTGCGCGATCTCAAGCTCACGTGGCACTTCGTCGGCCAGCTCCAGGCGAACAAGACCCGCCCGGTGGCGGAGACCTTTGCATGGGTGCACGGCGTGGACCGGCTGCGCGTCGCCCAGCGGCTCTCGGAACAGAGGCCCTTCCATTCACCCCCGTTGAACGTGTGTCTCCAGGTAAACGTGGCGGGCGAAGACACCAAGGGCGGCGTCGCTCCGGCGGACCTCCCTGAGCTTGCCCAGGCGGTTGCAGCGCTTCCGCGCCTCCGCCTGCGCGGGCTGATGTGCCTCCCGCCGCCGGAGGAGGACACTGCCAGCCAGCACCGATGGTTTGCGGAGACCGCGCGGCTTCAAAGGTCACTCCATGTGCCGGGAACCACGCTCGACACCTTGTCCATGGGCATGAGTGACGACCTCGAGGCGGCCATCGAGGAAGGCGCCACCATCGTGCGCATCGGCACCGCGCTCTTTGGCGCCCGGCCGTAACGCCCTTCGCATGGGTACAATCGCTCCCGTATGAGTCACGAAAAACTCGCATTCCTGGGTGGCGGCAACATGGGCCGCGCGCTGATCGGCGGCCTACTGCAGCGGAACACCCGTTCCGAGCACATTTCAGTGGGGGAAGCGTACGAGCCGGCACGCACGTCCCTGTCGAAGGACTTCGGTGTCCTCGCGACGGCGGACAACGCCGCAGCGGTCGAAGGAGCAAGCCTCGTCGTGCTTGCGGTCAAGCCGCAGGACGCCGCTGCCGTGCTTGCACCCCTCGCGCCTATCCTCCAGCGCACGAAGCCGGTGGTCGTCTCAATTTGCGCGGGCCTTCGCGTCAGCGCGCTGGAAGCGTGGTGCGGCGGAAACATCTCCGTCGTGCGCGCCATGCCCAATCGCCCCGCGCTGGTGGGAGCGGGCGCTACCGGACTATTCGCGCCCCCCACGGTGAGCGCCGCGCATCGCGCGAAAGCAGAAGCTGTTATGCGCGCGGTGGGTGAAGTGGTGTGGGTTCCTACGGAAGAAGCGCTGGATGTCGTCACTGCCCTCTCCGGCAGCGGGCCGGCTTACTTCTTCCTGCTGGCTGAGTTGATGGCTCAGGCGGCCGTTGACCTCGGACTCCAACCGGATGCCGCGCGCCGGCTAGCGGTGGCGACGCTGCACGGCGCAGGATTGCTTGCTCATTCCGGTGATGGCGACCTCGCGCGCATGCGCGTGGAAGTTACTTCTAAGGGCGGAACCACGGAAGCGGCGTTGAAAGTGCTGAACGACGCCGATCTTCGCGGCATCGTCGCGCAAGCGCTCGACGCCGCCACCCGCCGCGGCGGCGAGCTCGCTGCGCAGTTTGGTAAAGGAACCCCATGAGCGCTTTGATATTTATCGCGGAGACCTTGCTGTCGCTGGCGCTATTCGTCTTCCTGATGCGGCTGCTGCTGCAATGGGCCCGCGCCGATTTCCGCAATCCCGTCGCACAGGCCGTGGTGAAAATCACGAATCCCATCGTCCTGCCGTTGCGGAGGATCCTGCCGCCCGTGGGCAAGGTGGATACGGCTTCTGTCGTCGCGGTGCTGCTCGTCGCGATCGTGGACGTTGCCATCGTGTTCGCGATGCGCGAAGTCTTCGTGCCAGACCTGCTCACGTGGGTGCGCGCGGTCACGTTTGAAATCATCCGGACGGCGCTGTCCGCCTACTTCTACGCCATTCTCCTGTACGCCGTTCTCAGCATGATCGCCCCAGGCGGCTATTCGCCCGTTCAGTCGCTGCTCACCTCGCTGTGCGAGCCGGTGCTGCGGCCCTTCCGCCGCATCATTCCGCCGATCGCCGGCATCGACTTCTCCCCGTTATGGGCTCTCATCGCCATTCAGGCCCTGCTGATCCTGCTGCGCTGACCGCGCGACCGTGGTGCGAGGTGCAGGGCGCCGACCTGGTCCTGCGCCTGCGCGTGCGGCCGCGCGCGTCACCCGAAGGCTTCGGTCACGTTCGCGAAGGACGCCTGCTCGTTCGCGTGTCCGCGGCGCCGGTGGAAGGTGAAGCGAACGAGCGATTGATGCGAATCCTCTCGCGCGAGCTCTCCACACCGCGCGCAACGCTCATTCTCACGCGCGGCGTCACCAGTCGCGATAAAGATGTGTTGCTCCGTGCAGCAGCAGCGCGACACTCCGAGCTTCTCGTGCGCTTCACGCCGCGCGCGCGTTGAGCCGCGCGCGGTTACTAAACACGC